>NZ_JARWKS010000039.1:0-8469 GCF_029846405.1 Cobetia sp. 29-18-1 | reverse complement strand
CACACGCCGCCTTCAGCGTGTAACCCTGATCGACCACGAGTTGGGCCGCTTCCAAGCGAAATTCCGGGCTGAACGTTCTCTTCTTCGTCATCATCTGCACCTGACTGTCTCTGTGAGTGATCATACACTCAAAATCAGGTGGCCAGATTCACTATGCCACTACACACCCGATCGCCGCGGCGGCCTCGACGATCTCGGTGGGACGGCCGATGAGCACCGGCTCGGCGATGCCCAGCCTCGCCGCCTCGCGAAGCGTCTCCAGCACGGCGGCCTGGGCCGCGTTGACCACGGCGACGCGGATCGGGTTACCGCCACCGGCTCGCTGAATCAGATCATCGAGCGTCGCAAGGGCCACTGGCGTTGCCGTCTGGGTCATGTCACCTCCTGGGTGTTGGTTAATGTGCGCTGCACGTGCCGGGCGATCATCCGTTCTTCATTAGTGGCTACGACCTCTGCTTAGACGGCCCTGTAGCGTCGACATCTATAGATCCCGAGCCCGGTTGATCTGCTGGGACAGACGCATCGCCTCGTGTTCCTCCAGCTTCAAGAGCTCGCGAACGAGATCCCGAGCCTCGGGGATGTCGGCGCGTCCTTCCAGGTAGCGGTATAGCGCGATGACCTGATCGTGCAGCGAGAAGACTTCCCGGCTGATGTCTTCGAAGCCCATCTCGGCATAGGGCAAATTGCACGCCTGATGGGGTTTGATGGGCGCATGCGACAGATAATCGTAGACCCAGGTGTTTAGGGCCTTGGGGTCGGCCTGCTTCTCGAAGCTGGCCACGGTGTGCTCCAGGACCGCCTCGTGATCGGCGAGATACTCCAGCAGTGATTTGGCCCGTGCCTCCTCCTGCCGGGTGGCACAGTGCCTGAAGCACTCGGCCAACTGGGCATGCAGCTGGCGAGTCCAGTCGATCAGGTCATGAAAGGTCTCGATCTTCATTTATTGCTCTCCATTAGTGGGTTGCTCTATAGGTATTGGCTGTAAACCGGGTCGGCTTCGACTGGGTCACTCGTTCTCGCTCCACCATCCCCCGCCGTAGAGGCTGCGAAACCCCATCTCGTACATGCTGTCGCGGGTCGTGCCGGCAAGCTCCAGCGTCGAGGCGATAGAGTCGCTCAACAGCGTCTCCCATTGCCGATAGGGGGTGTCACTATCGATCGGCGCCGGTGCGGTCTCTACCATCTCGGCCAGCCACTTCACACCGGTCATCCAGGGGGAGAAGCGTTCCGAGTACATCAGCCGGCTGGTCCGCGCCGGATGCAGTTGACGCAGCACCTCGGCTGACCAGGGGGTGGTGTAAAACCGCACCCAGGGCCCGACGAAGGTCTCGTAGAGGGCCACATTGTGCTCGGAGAGCGCTCGCACCCCTTCGAACGCCGGGGCCCGGTCGGGAAAGTTCATGTCTTCCACGCGGCGCTCCTCGAAGCGCACCTGGAACTGGGGCTTGTGACAGTCGGGGTCGCCGGTGGGGTTGTCGATGCGCATCTCGTAGAGGCCAGGGGCCAGGTCATTCAGATTGCCGACGCTCTCGAGGATCGCTCGGTGCTCGAGGCGCGCCACCTTGGAGGAGACGAAGATGCCCAGATGCCCGACGTGGGGATTGAGCAGGTAGACGATACGCTGGTCGGCGGCCTTGAGTGCCGCGGTATCGGGATAGACCGCGGGGATCCAGTTGAGCGCCTGATGGGGCGGGGTGATGTTGTCGCCGCCGGAGGCGAAGATCACCAGGGGGTTGCGGATGCGCTTGAGGTCGACGCTACAGCCGGGGCAGACCTCGAGCTCGCCACGCTCCAGCTTGTTGCCGACGAAAAGGTTCTCGACGATGGCAACGATCTCCTCTTTGCTCAGGCTATAGAAGCCCGTCCACCAGCGCTCGAACTCGAGGAAGCGTTCGCGCTGGCCGTCGATGTCGGCGAACAGCTGATAGTCCTTCTGCCACAGGGTATTCGCAGGCTTGAGGGCTTCGAAGTTGGTGGCGAGGTTCGCACCGTCGAAGCGCCCGTCTCCCAGGTCGGCCATCAGGTGCGTCAGCCAGGCACCGCCAAGCAGGCCGCCGGCGAGGCGCATGGGATTGACGCCGGATTCGCCGGACCAGTAGGAGAGCGGCGAGCCGTTCAGCACCGCCGGCCCGACCAGACCCTCGCAGTCGGCGGAGAGCAGCGCGATGGCCCAGCCCGCCTGGCAGTTACCGTAGAGCACCGGCGGCTGGCCGGGGTGGCGCTCGGCCAGCGTCTCGACGAAGCGGCGCAGGACGTGCAGCACGTCCTCCAGTGTCTGGCCGGGGACGGGCTCGGGGAAGAAGATCACGAAGTAGACCGGGTGTCCCTCGTGGAGCGCCATGCCCACCTCGGAGTCGCGCTTGAAGCCGCCGATGCCTGGGCCGTGGCCGGCACGCGGGTCGACGATCATCCTGGCGGCCTAGTCTCGTCGAGGCAGTCCTCCAGGCAGTCCTCGCCGACCCGGGTGATGCGCAGCAGGGCATAGTTGGCGGGGCGCGCCAGTCGACGGCCATCCACGAGCATCTCGTAATCGAAGTCGAGCAGTGGCGGCTTGCCCGCCTGCTCATGCTCGAGCATGTTGTCCGCGCGCTCACACAGCGTGTCCAGGTAGCGTACGCCGCGTCGCCACAGGTCGGTCTGATAGGCGAGTAGCTCCGTGGCCGGGTGGCTCGGGAGGGTGCCTTCTTCGGGCTCGGGTGCGGTCATCGGGGCGTCCATCTCTGGTGGGGCGGTGGGTTGGCGCTTGCGCGGGGTTTTATGAGCCGTGGGTGGCTTGGTGGTGGATGTTTTGGCGGTCATAGTGGATACCTCTCAGTGTCAGGATGTCGTGGGCGCCGATCTCGATCCGGGACTCGGACAGGAAGCGGTACGGCGGAACCTTCAGGTTGATCGGCGCCGGCACCGCCTTGAACACGCGTCCGGCGAAGTCGAACTGGGAGCCGTGGCAGGGGCAGAAGAAGCCCCGGGCGAGTCGTCGCTGACGACCACGATCGTGCCGACGAGAAAAACGTCTGCTTTTCATGACTGCACCTCTGGGATTTTGTCCTTACAGGCGCCAGCCACTCGTACTCGCCATCCGCAGGTGCGGAATGAAGCGTGGCGTGCGGGCCGCGTAGGTCTGCCATTTGTCGCCAAACTGGCGCGCTACGTCGCGCTCTTCGTGGATCGCCAGTCGTGAGTACATCCACACCAATACCGGGAACATGACCAGGGTCAGCAGGGTGGGCCACTGCAGCAGGAAGCCGGTCATCACCAGCACGAAGCCGGCGTACTGGGGATGCCGGACATGGGCATAGAGCCCGGTGGTGGCCAGTTCTCCCCGCCGCTGGGCGGTATAGAGTGACCGCCAGCCGGCGGCGATGAGCCAGAAACCCGCGGCGATGAACACCATGCTCAGCAGATGGAACGGCCCGAAATGCGGGTTGGCCTGCCAGCCGAACAGCATCTCCAGCAGGTGGCCCGCATCGTGGCTGAACCAGTCCACCTCCGGGTGGCGCGACTGCAGCCAGCCGGAGAGGAAGTAGAGGGTCAGCGGGAAGCCGTACATCTCCGTGAACAGCGCCACCAGGAAGGCGCTGAAGGCCCCGAACGAGCGCCAGTCGCGGCGCGTCTGCGGCTTGAAGAAGCTGAAGGCGAAGAAGATGAAGATCGCCGAGTTGAGAATGACCAGGCCCCACAGCCCATAGGCGGGTACGTCATCACTCATCGCGTCCTCCCTTGTGATCATCATGCCCGCCATGACCCCCGTGGCCTCCATGTCCGCCGTGCATGAACACATGCATTAGCGGACAGGCGAGCAGGATCAGCCAGGGCAGGGCACCGAGCAGGTGCACCTTGTGCTCCTCCCAGAGCAGGAAGCCCATCACCGCCAGGGCGATCGCCACCATGAGCCAGAAGCTGCCTTTGCTGGGTCCTCGCTCCAGCCACCCCTTTTCGTCATGCATGATCAAATCCTCACCCGGCGCAGGCGCAGCGAATTCATCACCACCGACAGCGAAGACGCGCTCATCGCGAAGGCGGCGAACATCGGCCCGATCAGGATGCCGAGGAACGGATAGAGGATCCCGGCGGCGATCGGTACGCCGGCCCCGTTGTAGACCAGGGCGAAGAACAGGTTCTGCTTGATGTTGCGCATGGTGGCCAGCGACAACTTGCGGGCCCGAACGATGCCGTCGAGGTTGCCCTTGACCAGCGTGAAGCCGGCGCTTTCGATCGCCACGTCGGCGCCGGTGCCCATGGCGATGCCCACATCGGCCTGGGCCAGGGCGGGAGCGTCGTTCACCCCGTCGCCCGCCATGGCCACCTTGCGGCCTTGTTCCTGCAATTCGCGGATGATGCGGGCCTTGTCCTCGGGCAGCACGTCGGCGCGGATCTCATCGATACCCAGTCGCCCGGCCACCGCCTTGGCCGTCCGCTCGTTGTCGCCGGTGGCCATGATGATGCGAAAGCCAAGTTTGTGCAGCGCCTTCAGGGCCTCGGGGGTGGTCTCCTTCACCGGGTCGGCGACGCTGACCAGGCCGGCGATCTGGCCATCGAGCACGACGAACATCACCGTTTCGCCTTCATCGCGGCGGGCGTTCGCGGTCTCGGAGATCCGGCCGCCATCGAGGCCCAGTTCGGCCATCAGCTTGGCGTTGCCGAGGGCCACCGACTGGCCGTCCACGACCCCCTTGACGCCCATGCCGGTCACGGCTTCGAAATCGGTGGCATCGGCGAGGGATACGCCACGTTCTTCGGCGCCGGCGACGATGGCCTCGGCCAGTGGGTGTTCCGAGCCACGTTCGAGGCTGGCCGCCAGGCGCAATACCTCGGCCTCGTCATGCCCTTCCTCGGGCAGCACCGCCACCAGCTTCGGCTTGCCTTCGGTCAGGGTGCCGGTCTTGTCGACCATCAGCGTATCGACCTTGGCGAAGCCTTCCAGCGCCTCGGCATTCTTGATCAGTACGCCGGCCTGCGCGCCGCGTCCGGTGGCCGTCATGATCGACATCGGCGTGGCCAGCCCCAGTGCACAGGGGCAGGCGATGATCAGCACCGCCACCGCCGAGACCAGCGCATAGGACAGCGCCGGCGCCGGCCCCCAGATCGCCCAGGCGATGAAGGAGAGGATGGCGACGCCGATCACCGCGGGCACGAACTTGCCCGCCACCTTGTCGGCGAATTTCTGGATCGGTGCGCGGCTGCGCTGGGCGGCAGCCACCATCTCGACGATCTGGCTGAGCATGGTGTCGGCGCCGATGCGGGTGGCCTCCATGACCAGGCTGCCGTTGCCGTTGATCGTGGCCCCGGTGACCTTGTCGTCTTTGACCTTTTCCACCGGCACCGGCTCGCCCGAGATCATCGACTCGTCGATCGAGGAGCGGCCCTCGACCACCACGCCGTCCACCGGCACCTTGTCGCCGGGGCGCACCCGCAGGTGGTCGCCCACCTGCACGTCTTCCAGCGCGACCTCTTCTTCGCTGCCGTCGGGCCGGATCACCCGCGCGGTCTTGGCGGCCATGTCCATCAGCGCGCGGATCGCCTTGCCGGTGCCTTCACGGGCGCGCAACTCCATCACCTGACCCAGCAGTACCAGGGTGACGATCACCGCCGCGGCCTCGAAATAGACGCCGACGGTGCCGTCTTCCCGGCGAAAGCCGTCGGGGAAGACGCCCGGCACCAGCACCGCCACGATGCTGAACAGATAGGCCGCGCCGACCCCCATGCCGATCAGGCTGAACATGTTGAGGTTCATGGTGCGGAAGGAGTTGTAGCCGCGCACGAAGAACGGCCAGCCCGACCACAGGATCACCGGCGTGCTGAGCACCAGCTCGATCCACATCGCGTTGCGTTCACCGAAGAAGTCGCGAATGGCCCCGAGGCCCAGGTAGGGGCTCATCGTCAGAATCAGGACCGGAAGCGTGAGCACGGCCGCGACCCAGAAGCGTCGGGTAAAATCGACCAGCTCGGGATTCGGCCCTTCATCGCCGACCGTCGCCGATTCCAGCTCCAGACCCATACCGCACAGGGGGCAGGCACCGGGAGTGGTTTGGCGCACCTCGGGGTGCATCGGGCAGGTGTAGACGGCGCCGGCATGCCCGGCCGGCACCTTGTCGTACTTGCCGCCGTGGGCCGGCGCGGAGGCCCCATGACCATGCCCGTCATGCGTCTGCGAGTCGTCGCTTCCCACGGGCACGAGGTGCATGCCGCACTTGGGGCAGTCACCCGGCTGGTCGGAGACGACCTCCGGGTGCATCGGGCAGGTGTATTGGGCGCCACCCTGGCTGCCGGCGGCGTGTTGGTCCGTATCGCCGCTGCCTAGTGTCGGTGCCTCGTGCGAGGCATGCCCGTGACAATGGTCGTGTTGGTGTTGCGTCATGGAATCGTCTCCGTCGCTTCCGCGTCTTGATTCAACCTCGTGGCCCTATCTCGATAGGGTCGAAACTAATAGTGCCGTATCCAATAATCAGGAGGTGCGATCAAAGCAGAAGATCGCGCTTGCGTTGCTCGTACTCCTCGCGGTCGATTTCTCCCCGGGCGTAGCGTTCTTGAAGAAGGTCCAGGGCCGTTGGCCGCCGTTGAGAAAATGGCTCGCCCCGGCCTCGGGTCAGGCCACGCACCAGGAGAACGGCCAAGGCAATGACGATGCCCCAGAACAACACCATCATGAGCCCGCCGAAGAGCATATGCCCCCAGCCGTAACTCCCCATATACGCCATCATGTCGCCCCACATGGTCGGATCTCCTTTTCTTGTTACTTACTTTGCCCTGACGTCAGGCTAAAGCCTGCGGGTAACCCAAGGGTCAAGAGAAGGTAGAGATGAAAGTAGGCGGCTCTTGATCCCGGACAGTTTCCGACCTCTTCAGTGGAATGGAATCAACGCCGCACGCATGCGTTGAGGCCTTCGGTATTGAGTGATGGATTCGTTCATGGCCTACGCTCCGCTGTGTCGGTTGAGGCGTGTGACAAAGAAGTTGTATAGCGGGCCGAAGACCAGGGCGATGTACCAGCCGTAGCCGAAACTTTCGACCAGCCCCAGGAAGAAGCTTGACCAGCTGAGCCAAGTGAAGCCTGGCAACAAGCGCAGCCAGCTCTTATACATCGCCTGGTCGGGAAACAGCAGATCGAAGCCGACGCAAAGGATGAAGGTTACGGCCAGGAACAGCCCCAGGCTCATCCCGAGTGCGATCATGGGAATCCGCGGCGTTGCCTGAACCGGCAAGCGAGTTCCTGAACGGGGCTTGGCTGTCAACGGAGCATTGGCATCAGGCATCTTTGTTCTCCGGTTGGAGGGGCGAGGCCGTTGCACCAGGGACGAGATACTGTTCGGGCGCGGCCTCGAAGCGCTCCCGGCAGTCACGAGAGCAGAAGTAAAAGACGTGGCCATCGTGGACGCTTGGCTTGGCCCCTTTCGTTCTGACGGTCTTGCCGCAGACGGGGTCGACGTCCTCGGCTGGCGGAATCCACTCCAGCCCTTCAGTTGCACGTTGATTCCCTGGGCTATCGTTGTCGTGTTTGGTCCTGCCATGGCTGTGCCCCATGACGTGGGCGCCACAGCCGAACCGCATCATCAAGAAGAGGATTGCTGCCCAAAGCAGGAAGTAAAACAGTGCGTCCATAAAGTCTTCCTCGTGACGTCCGCTAAGCCGTACCCGATACCGAGCACTCGGGTGTGGTTGCGAATGTGCATGCACTTCTCATGGTGGGAAGAGTCTCTGCACACACAGCGGCCACTCCGGCAGTTGCCTGGATCAATGTGGGGCGGGCACGGGTTTTCTCCCACGCGGCCACGGCTGGAAGCGCGAGATGGAGATACGAGGTCGACTTAGACTCTGTAGCGTTGGGTCAAAAGGTAGACAGGAACCGAGGAGGGTGAGGGAGGGGCACTTGGCGAGCCGCTGGCGGTGACAACCCGGGGCGCTATGGCCGGGGCCGTCATGCTCAAGGGAAGGGGCTCGAGCTCCAAGTCCTGGCGCTCCAGGCGCAACAGGGCGCTGCCGACATTACGAGTGCCATGGCCATGGTGGCATCGCGGTTGAGGATAGTCTGCGTTGATGAACTCGGTGTTCGAGTGCGTATCTGCGTGAGGCTCAACGCCAACCTGGCCAGACTCAGTAGAGGAGGGAGCATCTGCCGAGGAGGGGTCATCTGCCATTGTGGCGGCGCTAGAGAGCAGTAGCACCATGCCCAGCAGGATGACCAGACCAAAGCGATGCCAGGCGGTGGCAGACCGCGAGGATTGCTTAGGAAATGACGTGTGCCTGGCCATGCGGCAGGGCTCCTGCAGAGTGATGTATATCTTAACCTAGCGCAGATTCGAACCTTGTCCATTGACACGGATCAAGACGGAGCTTGCCGTAAGCTGCAGCGGCCTCATTGAAGTGGTGACCTGGGCGAATGGCTGGGATGTAGTGGTCAAGTGTTTTTGGCCACCGAGCTTTGAGCATTCCAGTAGTTCTTTTCTGCCAAGTTCGGCGGTATCCCATCGTTAT
>NZ_JARWKS010000038.1:0-10344 GCF_029846405.1 Cobetia sp. 29-18-1 | reverse complement strand
TAAATCACAAACTGATAAATCACAAACTGATAAATCACAAACTGATAAATCACAATAACAGAAACATAAAAATAATAATAGAGGCTGATGTCATGAAGATGACATACTTCGCATCAATTGCTGGTGCCATTTCAAGATCCCCAAGTTATTTAACGAAGCTCCCACACCAGTTACCATTTTATCGTTAACTTTTTGAATTTCAGAATTGTCTAGTCGAGATACTTTTTCATCAATCATATCAGATAGAGAATACTGAATTCCAGGTACCTGTAACAAGAACCTGGCATTTGATTGAACAACGAGATAATCTGGCGAGATAGAACTGACGATATCTTGATCGATGCTGCCAGCAGTATGAACAAACACTACTCTCTTGAAAATACGACTAATATAATGAAACATGGAGTTAGTCGAGGAAGAGCCAAAAATCAAGCAAGTACACGCACACAGTGCTTCAGGATAACTAATGACTAACAATCTACCGAAATTTGGCAAGCCATTATCGTAGACTCGATGCTTCAGATAACTAAATGACTTCAACATATCAACATTACACACTCGACGAGGAGTAAGCTTGTTCCCAAGGTCCCCCCCCATACTTCTTGAAGTATAACGATCTTTTGAAAAGAGGCTTTCAACCTTATCCCGAGGAAGCCCCAGCTCTACAGCAAGCTCAATAGTGGCCTTCATCGCGCCTCGTTGTGTCCAGTGACTGTCAGTACGGATATAGGCATCATCCCCCAATGCAAGCAATGCAGCCTCAGGATGTACAACGTGCATTGCTTCGGAGAGCGTTAGTAACTGATTGATCGGCCGCTTACCATCCTGCACTGCTGTATGGTAGCGGGGTCCCATTACCGATTCCTTGGCAGGGGCGATCAACATTGACCATCGGCATCCATAATCATTTGCTATTTTGGCAACTCCTTGAAAATAGGCTCTCCAGCGCTCTATACCATACCCTGTCAAGAGCATACGCCCACGATACTGATCGACGCTACCATTAGTATCATTATCCAGGAATAACCAACCTTCACGTCCCTCAATCACTTTGAGTGCACCGGTATCACATTGCTCTGCTTCGCACTTAACAGTCTGCAAAGGCCAACGGCAGTCATCAATCAACAACTCTAGATAAAAACGGGTAACTCTCGTTGGTATGGTAAAGCGAAAACCACATTTGCTCTGTGGGTGAGAATCATCCACTTCATGCAATAGCTTACTTATTACATCGGGTCGTTTGATTTCTAGAGGATGACAGACCTCAAACTGATCTTCCCAGCGAGCAATTATTCGTACCTTTGAAACTGTGAAAGCTATATCTTTGCGCAATAGCACCCAACCTTGGACCACACGTCCACCCGGCAAGAACTGAGATCCATTTTCATTTGACGGATAATCCAATGTCCAACGATAAGGGGTGCGATCGTAACCGAATCCCATCCTTTGAACAACGCGACGCCCAAGCTCACGCATAAGGTTCACCACGTCGGTTTTGCTCACGTTAGATGACTCGAATTTCTCAACAGAGACTCTCTCTATACTATCAACACTCATCTTCAGATGAGGTGCGATCTGTGCTGCGACGGTACAAACTTCGTCATTACGATCATGTCGCTCAAAATAGTCACGCCCTTTATTATAATTTTTTTGGGCTGCGCTGCCACGCTTGCACTTACCGGCCAGGAACTCTTCAACCGATTTCACAATATAATGATTTATTCTAGCACCTTGCCAAACAATATCTTCACTGAGTCCTACTCGACGAGTTCCATCTTTAGAAATACGTGATTTTAAAGGCTCGCCTAATGCATTGACATATCGCCCGTGCTTCAGACGAACATGATGCGGATTATCAAATCCTGACACATTGACAGGCCTTACGATACTTTTATAATGATGATTGGGCCCAAAGTTCATATAACTTCTCGATGTAAACCGCTCGATCACCAAGCCCGGCTCCCGAAAGACTTGTCCAGAGGATCCAAAACAAGCCCAATTCAATGCTACCGCACCAACGCTTTCGTCAGAAAAACAACTTTCAAGCCATGGTAGTATTGATGGTGGCTTTTCCTGTCGTTCATCATTACTCTGCACAGGAAGTATAAATTCATCTGCATCAATAAATGCCAATACATCAATCACCGCCGGACAAGCTTTCAAAAGACATTCATAAGCGGCCAGTTGTGGTGGCTCACCGTTTTTTGTCAACACATCTTTCAATATTACATCGGTGCATGCAGCTAACAGCTCTCTTGTACCATCATTACTACCGTTGTCAGCTATCAAAAACTGAGAAACCCCTACTAACCGATGATATGCTAACCACTCAGGCAGACAATCCACCTCATTCTTTACAATTGCGGCCACAGCTAGCTTCACAAAAATTTCCTTATATATTGAGGCCAACAACGACCGATCTAGAAGAAGACCAACGAATGAGATCATGTGCCAATAAGTTAAGTAAGAATTCTACCTATCCATATATCACAAATCGGCACACATTTCATAAGCTCTATATAGCGCAGTCTCCATTGCTGGCTGGTCAAAATACTGTTTGGCGCGCTGTCGTCCAGCCATCCCCAAATTGAGGCGCAACATGGGGTCTTGTGCAAGCTCAAAGATCCGGTGCGCCACACTCAGAGTATCACTCAATGTTTCGAGATACCCTGTGGTGCCACCGACGACCAGCTCAGGCAAAGCCCCCCATTCATACCCCACTACTGGGCGAGCTGCAGCCATGGCTTCCAGCACGGTTCTACCAAAGGATTCCTGAAAATGCGATAGATTGACCACAATATCTAGCTGGGCCAACGCTTCCTGAGGCGCATCCACATAGCCTGCGTATAGGATATTGGAAGGCACTAGTCCTGCTACCTGCCGGGCCATCAAGGTGTCAAGAGCTGAGGTACGGGGTCCAAACACCTTGATCTGTAATTCGGGGGTCAATCGCTGGAGATGCGCTGCGACTGATACCAGGTCTTCAAGGCCTTTCTTGGGCAAATTGCTGCTCAGCATACCTAGTGTCACTGGCATCTCATTACGCAAGGGCAGCGCCAGCAAAGGGGCCATCTCGATAGTATTGGGAACAACAGTGATTGGCGGCAGCGCTTGCGATGATGGTAACCCTGACGGTTCATCCCCGATCTCTTGCTGATTGTGTATGGCCGCGCGGCAAGCTACCGCCGTAATTTCAGAGTTGGCAATAATGAGATCGGCGCCGCCGCACACACGCTCCATCACAGTAGAAGCCTTCGCATTGAGCGTCTGACAAAGACCGGGATCATGCTCGGGCAGCTCACGGACATGAACGATCACCGGCACCCCATTTTCACGCGCTGCTATCATCGGCTCATGAAGAACAATGGTGTTGACATGCACGGCATCAATCTTGAAACGCTTTATCAGCCCCCGAAAATAGCGAAGTGTAGCCTGTTCCGGCGATCGCCCCCGCTGCCACCAACCATAAGGCAGTACCGCGACCGCCATGGCATGCGCCCTAAGGGCCTCGATATAAGGTCCATTGACAGCCGAGGGCAAACTCACGACTACATTCCAACCAAGCGTATTCATAGCCTTGAGAACGTCCAATAGGCTACGCTCGGCGCCAAACAGGGTGCTGCCCGCTTGATGGCCACATAGAAGAATACAGGGTGCCTGTTCATTGCGTGTCACATCCCCCGAAAGTACCGGCCATGGAGATCTCCCCTCTCTTCGCCCCTGTGTCACATAGTGCCATAACGGATTCTGGTCACCGATATCAGGATAACAATAGCGATAACCGGAAGTACTGAAATGCGGCCCTGGATCACGCCCCTCTTGGCTCCCTGCTTGCCAGTAATGCCCCAGTGGTTCGATGATGACATCCTGAAGATCCAGATGTGTGCGCAGATACCAGCCCGGTGCAAAGAGCCCAGAGGCTTGCAAAACATCCAGAGGGTGCTGAAAACGCACGGGTAGCGCTTGTCGACAGATCGCAGCCGGTGCCGCAAAGGGTCGCCAAGGCGCTTCGGGAACAAGCGTTAGTTCGCCAGATTCCTTCCCCTGGCTATGCCAGCGACGGGCGGCCTCCATATAGGCTTGTCGAACCCCGATAAACCGCGTTACTAGATGGGTTGCCCCAGCCTGGCTGAGTGATGCCTCATCCGCTCGGCCGAATGCCAGCGGCACACCAGGCAGTACTTCGATGACGGCGTCATGACCAAATCGTGCGATCAACCGCTCATGAAACTCGGTATCGGCATCAACACGGACGTTATCCCAGCCTCCCAATGCCTCTATCGCACTGCGGCGCACCATCAATGACGAAATATTGGGATATACCCACCCCTCCTCAACACGCCAGCGATGGAAGTGAAGTGCCGGTGTGGTTCTCACCCAAGACGATAAACTCGCGACCGCACCGGCCTGGGCTTGAAGAGCCGCCACCTGGCGCACCAGCTTTTGTGGATGCGACCAGTCATCGCTGTCATGTACCGTAATCAAGTCACCCGTCGCATGTCTCAAGCCGGTATTGCGCGCGGCATAAGCCCCACTGTTCTCCTTGTGTCGCAAGAGGTGCAATGCCACATGCCCCGGGCACTGGGCAACAAGCGCCTCCACAACCTGGCAGGTGGTGTCCTCGCTTGCATCGTCAACGACCAACAGCTCAAGGCGAACGTCAAACTGAGCAAACAGGCCATGGAGTGCCGTTGCGATGGTGCCAGCCACGTTGTAGGCGGGCAAAATGATACTGACAAGGGGCCCTCCTTCAGGGGAAGAAGCTGCCGAGAGTTGAGCCATAGAACCCAGTGCAGGCTTCTCAGAATCCGCAGGCCCCAGGTTATCCAGACACAACGGCAACTTGGGGTTACGATAGCCAACTGCCTCCAGTCCCGCACTTTGCCATACAGCATTTATCCAGCTCAGACGTTGTGAAGCATCAAATGTGGCGTTGGCATGCGCCAATGCAGTGTCGGCACGCGAGCCGAAATACTGATCAAGATGAGCCAGCACATCAGCCAGCAATGTCGTGTGCGAGGCATGGCCTATTGAGTCAGGGCTAGGGGGATCAGAATCAAAGTTAGATGCAGAGTCAATTGGAGCGTCAGTCCCAGCAGAGGCTATTCTCTCGTGAGACACGCATTTTCCCGCCACATCATGCTGGGTAGTCGCCAACAGCGCCTCGACTGCCAACAAGGCTGGGCCGCTATGTGTCGGGGAATCGATCAACTGCCCATCAGGCAGCAAATACTGCTTGACGAGTGCCCAATCCTTCCGCCAGGCCCACCATCGAGCCAGTGCCCAACGTGCATAGTGAGATTCCTCGCGACTGGCCTGAGGGTCGTGAGACAAGAGCTCAAGTCGCGGTAACATTACACAGTCTGCCCCCCGCCAAAGATGATGCTCCCAGGCCAAGGCACGGTTGTTTCGCGGCAAGCGCCCCTCCCGCTTACCATACGACAGATAATGCAGTAGCGGATTCCACCCAGCCTCGGCGACGTCAGGATAGCGTCTGAGATACCAGGCACCATCAAAATCAGGTCCTGGTGCCAGCCCAGCCGCCGCCCCTTCCTTGAGATAATGCTGGATAGGTGCTCTCCGAGCAGACTGGATATCTACCAACATGGGTTGGCTCAAGTACCAAGCAACATCAAATAGACTTGACTGTTCAATGAGCCGAAAGCGCCGAGAACCAGCATGCCAGCGACGAATCAGATTGAAGATGACGCCCCCCCCCCTTGCCCAAGACCGTTTCTTGACCTTCCGATACCAGCCGTATTGTCGGGTTCCGCCTGATTGATTACAGGCTGGGTAAACAGCTCCGGCCGTTCGGCCTGCCACTCCTTCATTGCTGCAACAGGTGCCCTGTGGTGTAGTGCCTTCTGAGGAATATAGTGGTTGTATAACCAGCAATACCGCTCGAGAGTCTGTTCTAAATCCTCACTTGAGTCATAGCGCCGAGTCGCCAGCACATCGCTGATACGCCCATTGAAGCGCTCCACCATTCCGTTTGTTTGGGGTCTGCCTGGCTTGATCAGTCGATGCTCAATGCCATGGTTCTGACATTCCTGATCGAAAAGATGATGCCCACTGGGCTTACGCTCGCCGCCCACGGTGAAGCGATCGGTAAAGGATTTACCATTGTCCGTGAGCACGGTTCGAATCGTGAAGGGAGCCTCCTCTTCCACACGCTTCATGAACGCCCGGGCATCCTTTGCAGATTGACTTGATCTGACCTCCAGATACACCCACCGAGTGGCACGATCAATCGCGACGTAGAAATAACGCTTGTGATCTTCGTCAGGCATTTGGGGCAGATGCTTGATATCTATGTGCACATACCCGGGCTCATAATCCTTGAAAGGCCGATGCTTAGGCTTCTCGTCGCCTTCCGCGTCTCGACGTGCCAGCTTGGCGAGAGTTGGCACTTCACGCCGTTTGAGCATGCGCTGAAGCGCGGAACGTGACAGTTTGGGGTTCAGGAATTCACGAGCAACGACAAGTAGATCATCGAGTCCCAGCCGTAGTAACTCACGAGCGGCGATGACTATCTCTTCCTGCTCTGAGGTCAGAGTCGCCAGTAGGTTATGACGTGTGTGGGAACGATCCAGGACATCATCACGATGACGCCAGCGCTGGATAGTTGAGACGCTGACCCCAAACTGACGAGCAAGATCTTTGTTGGTCATACCGGCAGGAGCTGCTTGGATGTCGGCACGAATTTTCGGTGTCGTCGTCGCTTGCTTATGCAGCTTGATGTCCATGAAGCCTTTCCTGAATAAATTGCTTGATGAGCTCACGCGAGGCTAACAAAGGATAGCTTCGTTGTGAAATCCGATCATCCGGCACCCTACATTATGGATTTAGCCAATCCCCTGTTCTCCATACTGTGGCACAATACATCCGCCACAGAAATTTCTTAAAGGTAACATCTTCATTTTTCAAATTCTTTGATGAGTCTAAGAGGCTAAGATACTCTTCCATTTTTCCTGACTTAATATTTTTTATTACTTCCAATACCTCCGGCTTCACGATATCTTTGAAATAGCCAGTTTTTTCAATATGTTTATTTACGAATTTAGCAATTATTGAAACTGATGCCGAATCCAGAGTGTTAATATCTAGCGATGCTGATTCTTCAGAAGATGGATTGTTACAAACAGCACTTTCAGGAACAGAGGGGTGGCAAACCAAGTCTTTCAATCGAAGATCATAAGCATCGCCTGAAAACTCAGCGTGCTTTTTCCTTGCTTCAAACCTCCAATTATCTTCGTGTAATGGAATTTCATTGATTTTCGAATCAAGCTTATCTATCAACCTAAAAACAGCTGATTCAGAAACCAGCAATGCGATGTTTTTTTCAGCGACTGCCGAACATACTGATACAAACCTTTCATCCAACATTGGGAAAACAGGTATATTTTTCCTGGAAAAATCCAAAATTGAAGAGGTAAGGTAGCAGCTACTCCTAAAGTAATGAGTTAACAGGTAAACTTCTTCTACATGACTGTTAAAGCTTTTTTTTGCCCTGATCTCAGAAAGTCGATCAAAAAAAACATTCTTTACATCATCGGAAACATAACTGCTTAACTGTTTATTCAATGTATCAGCCACATGAGATTTATTATTCTTCATTAGTTTTGCCCAGCCACCACGCTGTATCTCGTGCTGACCTAAAACTCGTGGCTGGTTTAAAACACTACTTACAACATCATCTTTACTGTAGATGACCTGGTTAGGTGCTGATGGTATTAAGCCTTCACATCTTCTCAAAGTTTCATTAGAAGCTTTCGTAAAATCATGATCAATCAAGTCACGCATCAACACAGTGTGCTTAAAGCCTGCAACATTGGCCAACGCATTAGCTATTCGTGGCTCAGCGCCATTAGATTTTCCATAAGTAATAGCGTGAGGCGACATATTCAAATGAGAAAATACGGACAGAAGTGTTCTGCTGTCTTTTCCCCCACTGAGATGGAAAACTGGCTCGCCTGGCACTCCTTCAAAAACGTCACATGAGTCGATAAGCGCACTTTTCATACAACTTATGACTTGATCTTCATTTAAGCCTTTGTAATCCAAGCAAGGTTGTTCAGGCAAGTCTGAGAAATAAATTTTTCCTTCGACAATATTAACCATGTTTTCTGGAGCATTAGTCTTAACCCCTACAAATGGCGAGGAGCCACATGCAGAATAGCTCAAAAGAAGATATTCTTTTACATAATCATCAGATAATGCTATCTCGCGCCTTTCCCATAAAGAAAGCGCACATAAAAGAGGTCTACTCGATATACAAATAAAGGCTTCATTTTCACCATAATAAATGGGTTCAGCAGCAGGCTGACTAGACCAAGCACTTACCTTGCCAAAGTTCTTATCAACAACGACTGAGCTATATACCCCACCGGGCAGCTCCAAAAGTGATAGCTTTCCTTGCTTTGACCTTAGAACTTTAGAAACTCGACTTGCTCCCACATTACCAGTTGTAATTACTGAGTGGGTGGATTTTCTTGTTTTAGACACTCCAGATGAAGACACACCTTTTCTTTTATAACAGATATAGTAAATATCATGGATGGAATCAAACTTCCCCACTTCAGGTTGATCTTGGAATCCTTCTGCCAAGTTTGTCGAGTATTCCTTTGAAACACGATCAGAAATTTCTTGGAAAGAGTTATAGGAACAACCATCCTTAGGTATTAAAACTGAATATAAATTCACAAAAACTCCTAGACAATGCGAAAACAATCTACCTAAATTTGATCTACAGTACTATTTTTTCATACCCGAAGAATTCAAAATCTTTTCTGTACGCATCGTAGACTTTATCCAAAAGATCTTGAGTATAAAACTCAGCAATTTTTTCGCTTGCTGAAGTTTTCTTAGGAGAGAAGTTCCCGCCCAGAACATCGGCATTGAACGGTGTTCCAAATATTTTGGAATGGACAAAAGAAAGATCTTCTGAAAGATTCTCGAATTTACCGATGAAGTCAAAATCAATTAATTCAAAAAGAATATCATCTGATTGAATACGCCAATGACTATTCTGTAGCTTTGGCTTTTGTCTGCAGATTACAGAAACAAAATCACTGAAATTAAACTCACTTTTATTAAGCGCTTTCCTAAATTCACGAGAAGGCCTACTCGTATGTGTTAGCACTCTATCCAAATAACAAGACAAGATTCTGGAGTATGGATTTCTCACAAAGGCAAACTTAAAGAAATCACCCTCTATCAACAGTTCTGCTGGAGTGTATGGAAGTTGGTAAGGCGATAGTAGAGGAGAGCACCTAGGATCATAAAGACTTAACACTGCTTTATTTACAGGGGCATACTCCATCTCGAAGAAATGTTTCTTTATTGTGCTATTGGCGACCTTATCGACAGCAAAATAAATGTATTTATTTACTAGCGACACGTTTGTGTTGTTCTGGTAGTCGCCCCATCTTTTTACGTTTTTTATCTGGCTTTCAGCTACGAAACCTTTCTTCATTACCCCTTCCCCCAAGAGCTATCATCTAGCATTTCAAAGACATTTTTTTCAAAATAATTATCAACAATGAGACTTTTAGATACTATCTTCTGCTCTTTGACTTTAAGTCTTTCCGAGCGAAGAAAAACTTCAACCCTATTTATTGCGTCATCATTAGAGCTAACTATCCAATCATTTCTGTAAGTTTCTTCAGCACCTTCCCACGGCCAAACTAGAGGTATGCAGCCAGCCATCACGCCATCCGCCAAAGCATAGTGGAAAGATTCATTGTCACTTGGCGAAAGAATAAAGTCGACCTTTTGGTACCACTGCTCAACATCATTACCCCAGCCGTCGAAAACCACATAACCCTTCAAGTTCGGGTCGCAATCAATTCGCTCATACAACGCCTCGTAGTAAGCTAGCTCTTGCCTGCGCCCAGGGGCAAGCATAAAGGGCAAGTCCTCAGGCCGGTGCCCTTTGCAGTACAGCTTGGCTCCCCACCCCCTCTCGTTTAATGCAGCTAACAGATCTAAAGCACGATCCAGGCGTTTCGTTGTTGGAACAATGCCTACCATCCCGAGAACAGGCTTAATTTCGCGGGCAGGATCATAAAACCTATTTTCTTTGACTCCGTTGGGAACAAGTTCTGTCTTCTCTTCATCCCAGCCGAACATTTCCAACGCTTGCTGGCGGATAAGTGAGGATACAAAAATAAACTTATCAACTTCTTCAGCATCTATAGCACGACCAAACTTGGCAGCTTTTTTTCTCACTTCCTGTGCATGAATTCTAACAAAAAGCTTTTTGCCTTCTTTCTTATTCTTACTATGCCTGAAGTGGACCCCATCCTTTGGACCACCTGACGGGTCGTCTAAGCTCGGATCAGG
>NZ_JARWKS010000037.1:0-10513 GCF_029846405.1 Cobetia sp. 29-18-1 | reverse complement strand
CCTGATCCGAGCTTAGACGACCCGTCAGGTGGTCCAAAGGATGGGGTCCACTTCATTACTCAGCCTACTATTTTCTGGTATCTTTCCATGTACTGTAAAAATAGTAGCAACCATCCCTAAGCCCATAGTGAGCATCCCTGAATAGAATATTGGCTGAGTATGTAGATTTATTTTATCAATACTGCTCAATACCATAATCGTCAATGCTACGACAACACCAATTAGTAGAGAAAAATATTTCCTGATCCATATAGAACATTGAGCATATAAATTATTTTCACTATTATTTCGATCCGCAATATATCTTACAGCCAAACCTAGCATTAGAATTATATTAGCAATAACTAGCACGACATATAATGCTAATGAGTCACTATCTTCGGAAAAAACTGTTACATGAAAGATCCATAACAATATTAAAATTTGAGTTACCACTGTCACAAAAGATACTGTTTTAAATAATGCTCTATTTTCCACATCACATCCCCTGGTTATTTAGCATGCTAAAATATAGTATAATTTTTTGAAAGCCAAGAGAAATACTCTTGGCTTTCATACTTAGCGCGCCATGGCTACCTTGAAGTAGCGCGACACGCCGGCACCGACCTTGCTGGAATCGACCAGCAGGCTGCCATCGAGCGCCAGCTCGCCAAAATCGTCACCGATCAGCGCCAGGCCAGTGGTCGGGCTGAACTTGACGCGGTGCGCGGTAACGGTCACAGCGCGGCCGCTCTCGGCTTCGTTCAAGCCATCGAACACCAATTCGTATTCGTCACCGCTGCCGGTCATGGCCTCGATCACGTCTGCAGCGGCACTGGTGTAGTCGATGGCCACGTCAGTGCCCTCAGTGATGCCGCCATCCTCGAGCACGTAGACGCCCGCGCCGGTGATCTCGTAATCGACATCCTCGATGGCCACATCACCCGCGCCATCGGGGTCGATGGTGACAGTGATGCTCTCGGTGCGGTCGGGCGTTTTCTTGAGCACCAGCAGGGTGCCAGGGTAGGCGGTGTGGCGCTCGTCAGTGATGGGGGCGCTCTGCACCTCGGAGCGGGTGCCGCGTAGCGCCATCGCCACATTGTCGGGGCGCAGCTCCAGCATGGTGATGCTCGATCCCACACTGCTGACGCGCTGGATCTCGTTGGCGTTGCCGCCACCGGCCTGGGTGTAGTCGGATTGGGTCAGGGTGTCCGTCTCGACAGAGAACTCGAGGGTGGAACAGTTGCCGACTTGCTTGAGGCCGCCACCGCTTGAGCGGTTGCGCAGATACACCATGCCTTTGCCAAGGTAGCTATAGGTTTTCGTGGCCATGTTGTGGCTCTCCAGATATGCGGGGTGGTGGGTGTCATGCAGTGGTGCGCGATCAGGCGTAGCTCTCGACGCACTCCATGGTCACTGGCATGGATGCCAGGGCGTAGCGGGAATCCTCAGCCAGCGCGTACTCGGCCGCGCCCAGGGTCATGCCGTTGTGTTTGAGCACGCGCGTCAGATCATCGCCCTGGTCCATCAGCAGGCACCGGCGCAGATCGGCCAGCCCTGCCTCGATTGCCATCTCGCCGGCGGTCGCATCGCCCTCAGTGCGTGGCAACGCATCGACCACCAGCACCAGGCGTGCATCGACGCTGAGAATGGCGCGATCTTGCCGCGTGCTGCTGGGGCGCTCGGTGTCAGACTGCAGCGCCAGAATCGGCACATGCTGGCGAGCATTCATCGCCAGAATCCAGAATCCCCGCCAGATGCTCAGGCCGAGATCGGTGTGGTAGCCATTGGCGCGCGTGATGCTGGCCAGCCTGGCCTGCAGCGCGTGCATGGCTTGTGTCGTGATAGGCAGCTCAGGCGCTGCCAGCGAGTCGGGCATGGTGGCCTCTCAGAGAATGGGGCAGGGTCAGCTCAGGCGATCAAACTGCCTGATGAACTCATCAGCGGCATGCTGCATGGCTTGGGGCGCGACAGTGCTGCGCACGTCAGACCACACCTGGAGCACGCTTGGCCCATACAACACGCGGTAGTCATTGCGGCCATCGCCAGTACGCACCACGGGTGCCCACTGGCCTGATCCGGCCAGCCGCACCCAGAACGCACCGGCGAGCCGCTTGGTGCCGCCGCCAGTCTTGATCTTGACGCCCTTGGTGCCGGCCGCCTTGCGCCCCGCTTGAATCCCGCGAGCGGGGTCACCAGTCAGCCCGCGCCGGCCCTTGGCCTTCACGGTACGGATCTTGGCCCCGTAGCGTGTCAGCAGGACCGCGCGAGGATTGGCCGCAATCCGCGTCGTGAGATCCGTCGAGGTGGCGAAGGTGCGCACCTTGAGATTGTCATTCACATAGCCGGCAGATAGCGCCACCTGCTGGCGTATCGCGGCGCTGCCCAAGGTTCGGGCCCGCCGCGCGGCTGAGTTGAGCGCGAGCTGCGCCGCCTTGGCCGCCGCCTTGGGTGCCAGGCGGTAGGCGTCAGCAACGCCCTCGAGGTCGCGCAGATCCAGGCTTGTCGCTGCCATTGTCAGTACCTCGAGGCTGTCCAGCGCTGCTCGAATCCGTCGTCGCCAATTGGCTCGAGCAGCGTCCAGCGGTCATCGGGTTTGCCGGTGTCGATCAGCGTGCCCCGATCCACCCGCCCCACCTCCTCAGTGAGCACACCGATCTCACAGCGCGATTCCAGCACGATGCCGAAATCGTCAGTAATGGTGGCGTCACGGTCGATGATGATGCGGGTGGGAATGGGTGCGCCGCCACGCAGGGTAACGGTGGCGGGCACGCTGAGGCCGCCGACACCGAACAGCCGCCGGTTAGCGGCTGCCTCGATCTCGTCGATACTCATTGGCTTATGCCGTCTCGACCAAACGGATGCACGCGCCCGGGCGAGTGTTGAGAATGATCGGGTTGGACTGGGCCTCCAGCTCCATACCCTTGCCGTGCTTGAGGCGGTCGGTGCTGGAGTAGAACGGCAGGCCAATCGTGTTCACAGCCTCGACGTAATCGGCCGGCGCATAGTGCGCGAGGAACATGTCAGGCACGCCCATCGGGATCACGATAGCCTCGCCGGTAGCGACAAAGGGCTGGCCGGCGACATTGCCCACGGCGCGCTCCCAGGTGATGCCGCCGAACTCGAAGGCATCGCGGCCATCGCCGCGCAGCTTCTCGGCTTTCTGGTAGATATACGCCTCGCGCACGCTTGGATTGCTGATCAGCTTGCGCCAGAAGCTGCGCCCACAGAACGCATGCCCACTGGTGTAAGGCTGCATCTTGAGCGCATCCTCGATGTGCTCGCTTACGTCCAGAGCCTTGGCCTGCACGTCAGTGCCCTCAGAGCTGAGCGCCATTTTCACGGTCTTTTGCTGAATGCCAAAGGCGCTATAGAGATCCGTCAGCACGGTCTTGCCGTCAGCGTCCAGAATCTTGCCTTTCAGCGCGCCCATGCGCTGCCACTCGAGGGTGGCGTCGATACGGCGCGCCATCCGGCCCAGCTTCGTATTGACCACCTGCTGCACGCCCTCGAGCTGATCCTCGCTGCCGAAGGCACGCACGTTCTGCACTTCATCCGCGAGGATGGTGTCAGTCACCGGCAGGTGTACCGCATTGAAGGTGACGCCGGTGCGCTTGTTGCTCTTGAGCGGGTCAGCCGGTGCGCCACGCTCGCCAGCCGGCACCAGCGCCAGGGTGTCGCCGTCACGCTCGACGGTGGCGGTGGTAGTGGCAATGCCGGTTTCTTCAAAGATGCCCAGCTGGCCCAGGCGAGACGGCACGTAATCGGCTTCGTTGATCGAGGCCGTCAGGCTGCCGATTGAGAAGATGTCGGATTCAAAAATATCGGGCATGTCGCCCTCCTTGAGATGTCGGGTACGGTCGGGGTCGTGCGCTAGAAACGACAACGCCGCCCAGTGGGCGGCGCATCAGACGGTGTGAGTGCGGGTCAGTTATTCGGCGGCTGGCTCACCAGCGAGGATCACGCCCGCCGGCATATCGACACCGCGCAGGATGATGCCGGCCTGGGTGAGCGCGGTATTCATCGCGCCCAGCTGGTCATCGGTCATGTCGGCCGCCCAGGTGACGCCGGTGCCATTCACCTCGCAATCGCGCACATGCGCGACAGCCGGCACCGGCCCCTCGCGGGCGTCTGCCGGTCCATAGAGGATGCCAGCAGCGATCTGGGTGCCATCACTGGCAGTCGGGTCATGCGCCACATAGGTGCCATCGGCGGTCATGGCCAGCACGGTGCCGGCCGCCAGTACGCCAGACGCGATCACAATCGACTCGCGCGAGCGAGAGCCGGCAGCCTCGGAAAGTACGTGCTCGCCGGTACGGGCCGGCTCGGTGTGTTGAATCGGGGTCATGATGCTCTCCAGGTGGTGCGGTTAGGATGCGCTGCGAGCGCGGCGGCGGGCATAGATGCCCTGGGTGTCGATGCCGGCACGCTGGCCACCCTCGGGCGAGTGGCTGGAATGCACGCCGGCGCTCGAGGCAGCGGCCACGTCGAAAACATATTCGCGGGCGGTATCGGTCTGCATGTCGCTGCTGACCAGCTTGGCCATCAGCTGGTGCTGGCCGGTGGTGGTGCAGGTGTCGATGATGGCGACCACGCGCTCGCGTTCAGCTGCGACAGCCTCGCGCTGCAGGGCAGCGGTATCAGGTGCCGGCGAGGTGGCCGGCTTGTCGCGCCAGGCGAGGATCTGATCGCCCAGCTCAGCGGCGCGGGCCTCGGCCTGGGCCGGCTCGATGTCGAAGGCCAGCGCCAGGGCATCGGCGGCGCTCATGGCGCTGGGTGCCGGTGCCGGCTGCGCCGGTGCCGGCTGCGCCGGTGCGCGCTGCTGCTCGAGGTGATGCTGGGCAGATCGGCCGGCAGCGGCCAGGGCGCGGGAATAATCGCCAATCGAGGCGGCCGCCTTAATGTCAGCCTCCACGGCGTCGATCAGACCCAGCGCCATGGCGTCCTCGCCAGTCATCCAGGTTTCTGCGCGCATCGCCTCCTGAATCTCGGCGCGGCGCGGCTCGCCGGCACGCGCGACGAACAGCTCGCAGATGCCATTGCGGATAGTGTCGAGATCATCCGCGAGCTTGCGCATCTCGCTGGCGTTGCCCATGGCAACGGTCCACGGGTCGTGGATCATCAGCAGCGAGCCGGTGGCCATCTCGCGGCGATCCCCGCCCATGGCGATGGTCGCGGCGATAGAGGCAGCGATGCCCTCCACGCGCGTGGTTACCTGGGCCTTATGGCCGCGCAGATAGTTGGCGATAGCGATGCCATCGGCCACGTCGCCGCCAGGCGAGTTGATGTGCACGGTCAGTGCCTCGACATCGCCCAGCGACGCGATGGCGTTGATAAACGCGCTGGCCGTGGTGCCGTCACCGCTCCACCAGTCGATGCCGATCTGGTCATTGATCCACACGTCAGCGTGACGGCCATCGGCGGCCGCCTGAACTTCAAACCATTTCATGGTGATTCCTCATTGGTCGGGGTCGGCGTCAGGGTCTGGGTCGTTCGCCTGCGCGGTGCCGTTCTTGGCCACGCGGCGCGGATCGGAATCGAGCACCAGCCCCTGGTCATCTGCGCTCACGTTGCCGCGCGCGATCTCTTTGTCGAGCTGATCGAGCGACCAGCCGCGCTCTGCTGCCGCCTCACCGCGAGGCTTGAAGCCGGCGCGCACCTCCATCAAATCGGCGGTGACCTCCTTCACGGGGTCCACCCACTGCCATTTGGGCGCGATCCAGTCGATGGCCAGCAGATCCGCGCGGCGGCGTGCATAGTCAGGAATGACCAGCGCCCCGCTGCTGACGGCGGTATCGAGCCACTTGGCCGCGATAGGCCGGCACCACTTGTGGATCACCAGATCGGCCTGCAGCATCTCAGCCCGCCGGCGGAACTCCAGCAGCCCCGCGCGGATCGAGGAATAGTTGACACCCTGCAGATCGCCGGTCAGCTGCTCATGCGTCAGGCCGGCACCGCGCGCCACCGCGTGCATCTCGGTGCGCAGCCAGTTGGTGTAACTGCTGCCAATGTCGGGCGGGTCGGAGAATGTCACCTCCTCGCCATCCTCCAGGTAGTGGATGCCGCCAGGCTCGAAGGCGTCTATGCCCTCGCCTGGCTCGCCATCCTCGACATGGGTGCCAAAGAATGGCCCTTCATCCTCGGGGTCGGCATCGGCCTTGCGCTTGACGAATGCCCCGAACAGCTGCGCCAGTTTCTGGCGCGCGAGGGTGGCATCCTGCATGGCGTCGATTTCATAGAGCCGCACGATCACGCTGGTCAGCTCGGGCACGCCGCGCAGCTGGCCAGGGCGGGTGCGCCGGAACAGGTGCAGCACCTGATCGGCCGGCACCGGCACGCGAGTATTGATCTGCGCGGTCAACTTCTCGGCAGGGTGGTAGCGCCACAGATGGTAGGCGCGGCGCTGGCCGATGCCGTCCATCTCGATGCCCATTTTGATTACGCGGCCGCTGAGGGTCGTGGAGTGGCTGGCGTCCAGATGGTCTGCCTCGATCACCTGGATCTGCAGCGGGACGATCAGGCCGTCGCTGATGCGGCGATAGCGGAAACGCCCCAGCACCTCGCCGGCCTCGAATTGGCTGCCAATCGCCAGCGCCTGCAGGCCATAGAAGCTGTCCAGGTCATCGGCGTCAGCCTCGCCGGCCCAGCGATCCCATAACGCCTGGATCTCAGGATCTGACCACTGGGGTCTGATGCCGGTGCCCACCAGGTTGGCCACGTAGCTCTCGCGCGCGCCGCTGGCGTATGCGTTGTTGCGTACCGCATGGCGCGAGCGCGACTTGAGCAGCGGCAGCGAGTGAGCAATGGCGGCATTGGGGCCGGTGGTGGTCACGCCCCGCCCTGCCATGCGCCGGCCCTGGCTGGCCCCTTCATAGGCGCTCGCCTTGATCCCCAGCCGCGAGGCGGCGCGGCGCATGCCCCGCGAGAGGGTGCTGATCACGCCCATATCACAGCCCCTTAGATGTCGTGGTGTAGCGGGTGCGGGATCTCAGCCGGCGGCCGATATGCGAGGCGCTGGCCACGTCTGCCGCGATGGTGCGCTCCAGCTCGCGCAGCTTGTCGATGTCGGCATCTGCATAGCTCAGCGTTTTGCCGTTGGCCGTGCGAAACGATGTCACCCGCTGGCCGGTGGCCAGGTCGAGCACCGCCTGGCGAACGCGGGCGAGATCATCAGCGGTATATGCCATGGGGTAGGCTCCAAAGGTTGCCGGCCACGCCCTATAGGCGCGACTTGACCACCCGCCGGCGCTTGCGCGCGGCCGGTGGCTTGGGTTGAGTGGCAGCGGGTGCGGCAGCTGGCGACTGCGAGATCAGCGCGTTGTCATCCCAGGCGGCCGCCCAGGGCGGCGGCGCGCTCCAGTCGATGCGCTCGCCTTTCATCAGGATGAACAGCGCCAGGTTGTACACGCACAGATCAAACGCCTCATTGGGTCGCTTGCCTGGCTTGCGCCATTTGCCGCTCGCGGGGTCGCGGATCTCATACGTCAATTCGTCATACCACCAGCGCCCCAGCCAGCTGGGTGTGTGCAGGTAGCCCGCGCCGGCGTTGTCGCGGTCCATCATCGCGGCGACGGCATCTTTCAGCAGATCGGTGCCCAGCAGGTAGAGCGGCACGTCACCGCGCGCAGTGGATTGGCGCGACTTGCGGCCGGTGTTGTCCGGCCATGTCTTGCGCACCCGCGAGCTGCCGCGCGTGCTCGACCCTTTGACCAGGAAGGCGCGCGACTGCAGGCCATCGCGGCGCAGCCGGCGGTGCCAGTCATACGCCTGGCTGGTCACGCTCTCCTCGCCCTCGCCCTCGCCGCCGGTATCCACCGCGATGGATGCCACCGGCATGCGGCGGCCGCTGCCGTCCTCGAGCTTATAGCTGCGCAGCAGCACGTCACGGGTCAACAGATCCCAGTCCTCTGGCTGGGTGGCTGGCGAGATGGGCCGCGGCGCCTGATCGTTGTCGGGCCCGCGGTCCTCTTTGATGTTGAAACGGTCGATCACCCAGCACTCGCGGTGCGCGCCCCAGCCCTGGATTTGCACGACAAAGCGGCGATCCTTGCCGCCCTGCACATCCACAGCAGCGGTCAGGAATCGCACGCCCTGGGGCACGGTGCGGCGTTGGTAATCCTCGGAGCGATCAGCCAGCCGCCCGCTCGAGCGTTGCGTGGCTGCGCGCCGGCGCAGATACGGCCGGCCCCAATCGGTGTTTATCACCGCCTTTAGCGTTTCCTGGCTGTCAGTCTGCTGGTAAGTCTCCTCGGCACGCCTGAGCTTTTCATTCAGCGACGCCCAGGACTGGAAGGCAGCCGCCGGCCCCTCCATCCAGAATGACGCGATACGCGAGCGGCGCGGGGTGCCGATCATCTCGCCGGCCTCATTGAGCTGGGCACCCTCGGGCACCCAGCGGCCGGCCAGGTTGAGCTGACGCTTAGCAGCGGGGTCGATCTCGGTGCCGCAATGCGGGCAGAACACGCACCCCGCCTGCCGCGAGAAATTGTCCATCACCGGCGGGAACCACTGCCGGCAGTGCGCCTCGGGGCATTGCCAGTACCAGAGCCGCCGGTCGCCGGCGTTGAACAGATCCAGAATGCCGGTGGTGGGCGGTGCCATGTGCGGGGCATCATCCGGTCGCCGCCAGTCGGGATCGGTGATCTCGCGTCCTGGCGAGGACTCGGCCAGCGTCATGCCGGTGGAGCCAAATGTCTGGGTGCGCTTGCTGGCGAGCAGGAAGGCGCTACCCTCGCCATCCACGTCATCGGGCAGGCGGTCGAAATCGGTGATCAGGACGAACTGATAATCGCTCGAGGCAAGGACGTTCTTTGACGGCCATTTGATGCCCAGGTAGTTGCCGGCGCGGAATGTCTTGTCATGTACGTTGTTATCGTGGCCGCGCGGACTCATGCGCCCGACCAGGCGAGGCGAGTTGACCAGCATGCGGTCAATGCGTTTCTTGCTGAACTCGCGGGCCTTCTCCTCACTGATCTGCACGATCAGGCCATCACCTGGATCGCACTCGATCTTGTACGCGACATAACCATCCACCAGGGCATTGGTCTTGCCGGTACGCGCGGGGCCGACAAAGATCACGGCGTCATATAGCCGCGATCCCATGCAATCCAGCGGCTCGCGCATATAAGGGGTGGTGTCTGCGCTCCAGTCGCGCACGGTGCCATCACCGCTGACCACCTTCATGACCTCGGCCGCTGACTCGCTGGGCTGGATGCGGCGAGGCGGCCGGATCAGCTCGGCCACGTCGCGCCGGATAGAGGCGGCACTGGCGGTGCTAGTCATCGGCGCTCTCTCCATCATCCGCGATTACTGCCTGATACATCTGCTCGCGCAGCGCGTCGGTCACCTGCTCCACCAGCTGGATGCTCTCGGGAGCCAGGCCGGCGTCGCGCTCCAGCATGTCGGCCAGCGAATCGAGGCCACTGGCCACCGCCTTGGCTAGCCGGCTCATCTCGCGGTGCGCATCCTCCACCGGCACCAGCAGGCGCAGCTGCTGCTCGAGCTTTACGCGCTCGGTTTCGGACTGATACCACGCCTTGCGATCCTGGGGCGGCAGATCATCGGGATCGCCGCCGGTGGCCCCGATCATGTCGGAGTAGAGTGCGGGGCCGACATCCGCCAGGGCATAGACGCTTGTGCTGCCACGCTGGCCGGCCGGCACTACGCCAGCGGCGCGCAGCCGCTTACGCACGGTGTCGCGGTGTAATCCGAAGGCGTCAGCAATGCGCGTGATATTCCAGTGGTACGCCTCTTTTAGTGCGCTGATGTCTGCCATGCGCTGGCCACCCTCTGCTGATCACGTCACTGCCGGAGCATCGGCACCATCGGCACCTCGAAAGTCAATAGCTATGCGGGATTGCGCGCGGTGCCGCTGCCGACGCTAGAAACCCGAAAAAATGCCGAGATCCGCGACTCTGCGCCCCCGTGGTCGCTAATCCAAAAGTGGTAAGGACCCACGAATTTTTGGCATTCGATGTATTCGTGAGCCAAATTAGATAAGGCATAACTACACAAGGAGGATTGAAAATGCCTACGAATGTTTGGGTAGCTGTCCACCCTAATGGATGGGCAGTGAAACGCGAGGGCTCTGAGAGAGCTACGCAAACCTTCAGTACACAGGCTGAAGCCATTGCGCACGGACGGGCTCTAGCTAAGAGAGATAAAGTCGAGTTCATTTTGCAGGGGCGTGATGGACAAATACGCAAGCGTGATAGTTATGGTAATGACCCGTATCCACCCAAGGGGTAAATATATAACCCTATTAATAAGAAATTAGCCACCACTAATACAAGATAGATAAACTTACTCTACCCAGGAGTTACTTATAATGTTTAGTTATCGCTTCTGCTCGCAAGGTGAGCTGGCACCTCACTTATCGCATACTGATCATTGCGAAGGATATGTTGTATACGACGTTGCATCAAATACTGAGTGGGCAGTGTTTCAAAGCTCAGATGCTGCGTATAAAGCCTGCGAAGAGCTTAAGGAAGCGATGATCAATTCGGTTCTGCGCGGTTTAAGCGCTCAGACTGGT
>NZ_JARWKS010000036.1:0-12967 GCF_029846405.1 Cobetia sp. 29-18-1 | reverse complement strand
CACTTATACTGAACCGCCCCTGTAGCCTTGCTGCAGGGGCGGTTCTCTTTGTGCGCAGGAAAAATCATAGGCGCGAAGGTCATGCGTGGGAGAAGCCATGTGTGACATGTGTGGAAAGGCGCGCATAGAGACGTCAGTAGAGACGCTGTGCAGAAAGAAGACCAAAGGAAACGCCCCTGTCACCGATGTGGCAGGGGCGTTTTTGCATTCTCGGCACCTTGATCAAGCGGGATAAAGAAGAGGCACGCGGGGTAAAGAAGAGCAAAGCGGCTGTGGAAAACTCAAGATTCGGCAGTGCAGGAGCTATCCACAAGACCTCGCGACAGCTGCTTTCCCCCCAGTGGACTTGCCGGGTGACCCAGGTCTCGGAGCCGCAGGACGGCATGTCATGAGCGCTATCGTTGCGAGTCTTGCGAGAGCCGTCTGGTGCGCTTTTGATCAGGAAACAGTCACGAAAAAAGCCCTGCCACACAGGATGTGACAGGGCTTTGAGTTGATGATCTTGCGCGATTGTCTTGTGCGATCAGCTTGCTCTATTTCAGGGACTACAGAGCAAGGCCTGGAGTGTGTTTCATGACTTGGCGAGCCAGAACCACCAGACAATGGCGGCGATCAGGCCGAGCCCTAGCAGATTGATGGCCATGCAGATCATGCTGACGCTCCTTGTGAGGTGGTGGCGGTATTCTCGGGGTTACTCGTTGCGGATCCAGCTGCGTTCGGGGGCGTATAGCGACGCAGACGATTGGCATTGGTCACGACGGTGACCGAGGACAGGGACATGGCCAGTCCCGCGATGACCGGCGACAGCAACATGCCCGTGAAGGGGTAGAGGATGCCTGCGGCAATCGGGATGCCGATCAGGTTGTAGCCGAAGGCCCCCACCAGGTTCTGCTTGATGTTGCGCAGGGTGGCCTGGCTGATCGCGATCGCATCCGCGACCCCGCCCAGCGACGGCTGCATCAACGTGATACCGGCGGTCTCGATGGCGACATCGGTACCTTCGCCCATCGCGAAGCCGACATCGGCCAGCGCCAGCGCCGGCGCATCATTGATGCCATCGCCGACCATTCCCACTACGTGACCTTCCTGCTGCAGCCGCGCGATCTCATCGTGCTTGTCATCCGGTGAGACGCCGGCACGGTAATCATCGATACCGGTCTCGCGCGCCACGGCCGCTGCCGTGTGAGGGTTGTCACCGGTCAGCATGATCACCTTGAGGCCGATGGCATGCAGGCGAGCGATGGCATCGCGGCTATCGTCACGCAGCGGGTCGGCCAGGCCGAAGACGGCGAGCAATTCATCGTCGCGAGCCATCAGGATCAAGGTGCGCGCATTGTCTTCTAGAGACGTGATCTGCTCGCTGAGAGGAACCAGGCTGATACCTGCCTCTTCCAGCATGGCAGCGTTGCCCATGCGCCAGGTGCGCCCTGCATCGTCCTGGGCCTGAATGCCGCGCCCGCTGATGGTCTGGTAGTCATGGAAGGCCTTGCTGCGCGAGGCTTCGGGGCGTCTGGCTTCGATATGTGCCAGCAGCGCCGCGGCCAGCGGGTGCTCTGAGCCCCGCTCCAGTGCATATGCTGCATCCAGCACGGCTTCCTCGTCTTCCCCTTCGAGGAGCGAGACCTCGGTGACCTCCGGCTTGCCGCGCGTCAGGGTGCCGGTCTTGTCGACCACCAGCGCGGTCAAACGACTGGCGGTCTGCAGTGCCTCACCGCTGCGGACCAGTACGCCATGTTCCGCCGCCTTGCCGACCCCGATCATGGTCGAGATCGGCGTCGCCAGACCCAGCGCACACGGGCAGGCGATGACGAGTACCGCCGTCGCGACCACCAGCATATGCACGCCGGTCGGCGCAGGCCCGAAGTTGAACCACGCCAGCGCCGCGATGATGGCAATGATCATCACGCTGGGCACGAACACGCCGGAGATGGTGTCAGCCAGCCGGCCGATCGGCGGGCGCGAATTCTGCGCCTGACGCACCTGGCTGATGATGCGTCCCAGGCGCGTCTCGCTACCGACGCGCTCGACCTCGAAGACCAGGCTGCCACGCGTATTGAGCGTACCGGCGGCTACCTCGTCGCCAATACCGCGTGACACGGGCAGTGGCTCACCGCTGAGCATCGATTCATCGATGTGGCTCTGGCCCTCGATGACCCTGCCATCCACCGGGATGCGCTCACCGGGGCGAATGCGCACCTGGTCCCCGCTGCGGACCTCGTTGATATCGATCTCGCGCTCTTCACCGTCGCGGATCACGCGGGCCGTGCGGGTCTGCAGATCCAGCAGCGCGCGCAGCGCCTGCTGAGTGCGGCCGCGGGCGCGGACTTCCAGCGCCTGCCCCAGGCTGATCAAGCCGATGATCATGGTCGAGGCTTCAAAGTAGAGCCCGCGCGCCGCCGGGGGCACGCTGTCGGGAAACAGCAGCACGCCCATGGAGTAGATCCATGCCGCCCCGGTACCGAGCGCCACCAGCGTATCCATGTTGGCCTGATGGTGCGTGAAGGCCTTCCAGGCGCTGGTGAAGAAGTTGCGTCCTGCCGTGGCGAGCACGCCCAGCACGGCGACGCCGATCGCCAGCCACACCCCGCGCTCGAGCCCCTCGAAGCCGGGCTGATGGAAGAACATGCTGATCATCAGGGGGATGCCGATGCCCAGTGACAGCACGCTGTCACGGACACGAGAGCGATATTCCTGATCGGCGTCCTCTTGCTGTTGCAGCTCACCGGCCTGCGCGTCTTCCACCAGGCTCGCCCCGTAGCCGACACCTTCGATGGCCGAGACGATCTCGTCGGGAGTGAGGCGGCTCGTGACCTGGGCGGTGCGTGAGGCGAAGTTGACCTGCGCCTGCTGAACTCCATCCAGGCCATCCAGTGCCTTCTGGATCGTCGCCACGCAGCTGGCGCAGGTGACGCCGGACAGCGAGAACTCGGCGTTTGCGCTATCGGCTGGCTGGCTCGCAGTCGCTGTCTTGTTTGCAGTACCTGACGCGTTCGCAGCGCCTGACTTGCTCGCAACGACCGGCGTATCAGCAGCCGGCGCGGCTTGAGCTTCAGCCGCCTCGGCGGGGGCCTCAAGCGAATAGTCCGTCTCGAGGATGATTCTCTCGAGCAGCCCGCGCGGCAGACAGGTGTCCACGTCGAGAGTGTCTTCTTTCGGCGTGCCACTGACTTGCGCGGTGTCATCCCAGTGCTGGATGGCCTCGCGCAATCTGGCGACGCATTTCTGGCAGTGCATGCCGTACACCGACAGATCGTGATGGGCGCGTTCCGGCAGGGCTTCTTCCTTGAGGGGGTAGCCGCAGTCGTCCGCGACTTCCTGCAGTGCCGTGGATGACAGCTGGCTGTGCATCAGCAACAGCTCTGCGTCAGGCGCGCCGAGCAACTCGGCCTGCGGGTCCTGCGCCTGCACGGCACGACGAATCCTGCTGACACAGCCCTGACAATGGATGCCTGGCGCCTGCAGAAGGCGTGTCTCGGGAAGTGATGTGGTCGTCATGATTGCCCCCCGTCGCGGCGTTTGGAGGTGGAAGCGGTGTCGGGCACGTCCTGCGGAAAGCCTTCGATCAGACAGCACACGCTGTTGCCGTCCGGCACGCCATCCGGCAGGTCCTGCCAGCAATCCAGCGCATGCTCCATGCGCTCTGCGAGGGCTTCCAGCTCACGAATGCGCTCGCGCACTCTCGGCAGGTGCTGTCGCAGCAGGTCACGAACCAGCGGGCACGGCGAGTCGTGCTGGTCCGCCTGCTCGAGAATCTGTTTGATGTCGGCAAGGCTGAAGCCCAGCTGGCGTGCCTGACTGATGAATTTGAGGCGTACCAGCGCCTGCTCATCGAAGCGCTGGTAGTTGTTGACGGGATCACGTCGGGCCGTGATCAGCCCCTGGCGCGTGTAATGGCGAACGGTTTCGGCGGTGACGCCCCCCGCGCGGGCCAGCTCAGCGACTTTCATTGCATCATCTCCTGGTGATCAAGAGTGGCGGAGAGAGCATTCGGCTGCCCTGAAGGTCTGTCGGCAGCCAATGTTCCGTGACTGATCATCAGTGTAAGACTTATGTGTTGCACATAGGTCAAGCGAGCCGATACATACGAAAAAGCTGATGTTCGACCAATAGGCTAGAGGGGGGAGCAGAGGAGGTTGTCGTGTTTTAAACGCTGGCGACAAGGCACTAAATCGTCGTCAGGTCATGGGCTTAGCAGCACGAGACAGTGCAGACATGAATGAAAGTTCCCTGAATACTAGAAATCTCCCTATTCAAACAAACGTTCGCCCTTGACTTGAGCGATCGACTCGCCCAAAACGTAAGTGACAGGGCTATGCATCAACGAACGATAACAACAACATGCAGCTCTCCAGCCACCTGCAATGGGACGCCATCCATAATGAAAAACAAGATGAACAAACTCACCCTCGGGGTCGCTCTGGCAACGGTAGCCACGGCTTATGCCGGTGGCGTTCACGCGGGGGCCTTCCAGCTGAACGAGCAGAGTGTCAGCACCCAGGGCACCTCCTTCGCCGGGCGCGCCTCGAATGCCAATGATGCCTCCACCGTATTCGGCAATCCGGCCGGCATGTCTTTCCTGGATCGTGCCCAGATCACCGGCGGTGTGACCTATCTGGACGTCAATACCGATATTGATGTCGCCAGCGCGAATGATGCACTCGGTCGGCCAGTCTCTGGCGGAGATGACGGTGACATGGTGCCAGGGGCGGCAGTGCCTTCCTTCTATTACGTGCAGCCGATGAACGACCGGGTAGCACTGGGCTTCGGGGTCTACGCGCCCTTTGGTGTGATCACCGATTATGGTTCTGATTTCCGCGGCCGCTATTTCGCCAATTACAGTGAAGTCGAGGTGGTCACCGCCCAGCCGACCATCTCCTACCGCATCAATGACAAATGGGCCATCGGCGCCGGTGTGACCTACAACAGCGTCAAGGGTGAGCTGACGTCGAATACTCTCGATGCTGGCACAGGCGATGGCAAGGTCAAGATCAAGGGCGACGATGCCGCTTGGGGCTACAACGTCGGGGTCATCTTCCAGCCGGTGGAAAGCACCCGTCTCGGTCTGTCCTATCGCTCCAAGGTGGATTACAGCCTGGAAGGCGAGGCCAAGTACAACAATGTCTTCACTGGCACGGGCTTCGCGAATACCGAGCAGGATGCGTCGCTGGACGTGACCCTGCCGGAAAGCATCGACTTCTCCGTGACGCACAAGCTGGATGATCGCTGGACGCTGATGGCGGGTGTGACCTGGGTGCACTGGAGCCGCTTCGATGAGATCGCGGTGGAAGTCGACAACATGAACGACATCGTCGAGGAGCAGGGCTACGAAGACAGCTGGCAGTACGCGGTGGGTCTGAGCTATCAGCTCAATCCGCAGTGGGTGCTGCGCACCGGCATGGCCTTCGATGACAGCCCGACCGTGGATGAGCATCGCAGCGCGCGTATCCCGTCCGGTGATCGCACCATCTTCTCGCTGGGGGCCGGCTGGACGCCGATGCCGGAGCTGACCATCGACATGGCCTACACCTACCTGTGGGAAGAGACGGCCACCGTCAGCCTGAGCGAGCCCAACCGTGGCACCTATGAAGCCGATTACGAGAATGAAGCGCATGGCTTCGGTCTCGGCGCGACCTATCGCTTCTGAGCACGTCAGCGGCTGAAACGCTGAGCTGATCTCGGGACAACCGATACAACCGACAAAAAAACGCCCGGTCATATGACCGGGCGTTTTTTTGTCATCCCTGCCGGGTTCATCAGGCAAGGGGGAACTATCGCCTCAGCGCGAGCATTGGCGAACCGTCACCAGCGTCAGACATGACGATCAGAAGTCGTAACGCGCCAGGAACATCAGCTGGTCGCGGTCGGCGCTGTACTCGCTGCCGTCTGACTGGCGGCTGTTGTCAAAGCGATACTCGGTGGCCAGCGTCAGGTCCTTGACCCGCCAGGCCGCGCCCAGAATCTGATAGGCGTAGCGTGCTTCGCTGTCGGCGTCCTCCAGGTGATTCAAGCCACCGTAGAGCTCGACACTGTCATCGCCCCAGATGACCTCCTTGAACTTGTAGTTGACCACGAATTCCGCGCCGCGCGCCTTGTCGACGAAGCTTTCCGAGGAGTCCAGGGTGCTGCCGGCGATGTGGTTGCGATATTCCCCGCCGACGAGGGCGATGTACCAGTTGCCCGGTGACCAGTGACCGCCGAGCAGCCAGGCATCGATATCGCCGTTCTCGCTGTTGCCGCTCTCGTAGTCGCTCAGCTCCGTATGGTGGAAGACCCCGCCCACCGTGAAGTCCTCGTTCGGGTGCCAGTTGAGCGCGGCTTCATAGCTGTAGTCACGCTCATACCCCGAATACTCGGTCTCGGTGGTGAAGACGCCATCCTCGAAGAGTGAGGTCTCGTTGCTGTGCTGGCCATCATGGCCGAGCTGGTAGAGCAGGCCGACAGTAACGTCGTCGAAGCTCTTCTTCCAGTAGAGCGAGTTGTCCGGCCGCCCCGTGCCATGCAGGCCGCCGTCACCGCTGCGGCCTTCGAAGGTGCCGGACGCCTCGCCACCATTGATCCAGAACCAGTCGGTGTTGACGGCCACCATGTCGTACCAGGGGCCATACTGCTTGCCGACCGTGAAGCTGCCCCATTTCTCGTGGGCCGCTCCGGCATAGAGCATGCGCTTGTAGTGAGCATCGGTGCCGTCCTTGAACCAGGGATCGAAGCCCCATTCGGCGCGGATGATGGAGCTCCAGCCCTGCTCGAACTGATGCTCGTGGATCAGGCGCACCCGCGAGCCGCCGTTGTAGATCTCGTCGTGTGCGCCATCCTGGATCACGGCAAACGCCGCCAGGCGGCCACTGAACTCGACGCGGTCGGTATCCGTCTTGTAGACCTCGATGGCCTGGGCCATGGGGCTCATGCTCAGCAGTCCCGTACCGAGCAGGGCTGCGCCAATCGCGTGACGCAGTCGTGAGTGAGTGTGAAGGGGGATGCTGGATGTTGTTGTAGGTTGCATCGTCATCCTGTGCATGTCTTTCCATCGGTGTGGGTCATGCCGGAGCGTCCTGCTCCGGCCTCGGTCGGGTGCAAGCACCCGGTTGGCAGCCAATGTCGATTTGTGTGAGCGACTCGGCTGCCCTTGCCCGGGGCGAGGCCGGGCGCTCATCGCCACCCTTCAAGCAGGCAGTGATTAGGCCCTGCGCCTTTTCTCAGGCAAAGCGGGGTCTTGATGGGCGCCGCAGCGCCCATCAGTCATGTCGTCTTTTCAGGGGGTCAGTGGTGCGTCTGTCCCAGGTCCGGGGCGAAGGCAGCCTGCATCAATTCACGCGTATAACGCTCACGGGGTGCCTCGAAGATGGCGTGGGTGCTGCCGCTTTCCACCACCTCGCCTTCCTTCATCACGATGAGGTGGTCTGACAGCGCACGCACGACCGCCAGGTCATGGCTGATGAACAGATAGGTCAGGCCATGGCGCGCCTGCAGGTCGCGCAGCAGGTCGATCACCGTGACCTGTACCGAGCGGTCCAGCGCCGAGGTCGGCTCGTCCAGCAGCAGGAATTCCGGCTTGAGCACCAGGGCGCGGGCGATGGCGATGCGCTGGCGCTGACCACCGGAGAATTCATGCGGATAGCGATTGCGCATGCCGGGGTCGAGGCTGACCTCGCTCAGGGCGTCGCAGACCCGCGCATCGCGCTGGGCGCGATTGAGCTCGGGGTGATGCATGCGCAGGCCTTCGCTGATGATCTCGCCCACGGTCAGGCGCGGCGACAGGGAGCCGAAGGGGTCCTGGAAGACGACCTGCATGCGCGAGCGCAAGGGGCGCATGCCCGACTTGTCCAGCGGCATGATATCGACGCCATCGAAGCTGATCTGGCCCTGGCTCTTGAGCAGGCGCAGCAGGGCGCGACCCAGCGTCGACTTGCCGGAGCCGGACTCGCCGACGATGCCGATGGTCTGGCCGCGTCGCACCTCGAGATCGATGCCGCGCACCGCCTCGAAGGCGACCTTGGGCCCGAACAGTGGACGCTTGATGGTGAAACTGACACGCACATCGCGCGCCGACAGCAGCACCGGTGCATCCGCGGCCACCGGTGCTTTCTCACCGGCCGGTTCGGCATCGATCAGCATGCGGGTGTAGGCGTGCTGCGGGCTCTCGAAGACGTCGTGGGTGGCGCCAGTTTCCAGCAGCTCGCCGTGACGCATCACGCAGACGCGGTCCGCGAAGTGGCGCACGATGCTCAGGTCGTGGGTGATGAACAGGATCGCCATGCCGTAGCGCTGCTGCAGCGACTTGAGCAACCGCAGGATCTGCGCCTGCACCGTGACATCCAGCGCGGTGGTCGGCTCATCGGCGATCAGCAGGTCCGGCTCGCAGGCCAGCGCGATGGCGATCATCACGCGCTGACGCTGGCCACCGGACAGCTCATGGGGATAGCTGTCGATACGCCGTGCCGGCTCCGGGATGCCGACCTGCTCGAGCAGTTCCAGCGCCTTGTGGCGAGCCGCGCGGCCCTTGAGGTCACGATGCAGCGCCAGTACCTCGATGATCTGGCGCCCGATGCGGTGCAGCGGGTTGAGCGAGGTCATCGGCTCCTGGAAGACGGTGGCGATGCGGTTGCCGCGCAGCTCGCGCATGCGACGCGTCGAGGCACTCAGCAGGTCTTCGCCGCGCAGGCGGATGGCACCCTTGATCTCGGCGAGTTCCGGCAGCAGGCGCAGGATGGCGGTGGACGTGACCGACTTGCCGGAGCCGGACTCGCCGACCAGCGCCAGCGTCTCGCCCTTGTTGAGGGTGAAGCTGACGCCCTTGACGGCGGGTACCGCGCCATCCGGCAACTGGAAGTCGACCTTGAGGTCATCGATCTCCATCAGCGGCGGCGTGCCCGGCGCCTCGGCCGTCAGTCCCAGGCGAGTCAGGGTGTCGGCGCGTGCCTGGTCGGCGGCGTTGCGTGCTGGCGGCAAGCTGGAGGAGGTGCCGGAGGTAGAGGGTGAAGAAGTCATGATCAGCGCTCCGGTTCAGCGAGTCTTGGGGTCGAGGGCATCACGCAGCCCATCGCCGAGGAAGTTGAGGCAGAACAGGGTCGCGGCGAGGAAGGCCGAGGGCACCAGCAGCATCCAGGGTGCGGTCTCCATCATGTCCTTGCCTTCGGAGATCAACACGCCCCATGAGGTCAGCGGTTCCTGCACGCCGAGGCCGAGGAACGACAGGAAGCTTTCCAGCAGGATGACCTTGGGCACCGTCAGCGTGACGTAGACGATCACCGGCCCCAGCGCATTGGGGATCAGGTGGCGGGTGACCACCTGCAGGTCGCGCACCCCCAGCGCATGCGCCGCCTCGACGAATTCGCGCTTCTTGAGTGCCAGCACCTGGCCGCGCACGATGCGCGACATGTCCAGCCACTCCACCGCGCCGATGGCGGCGTAGATCAGGAAGATGTTGCGACCGAACACCACCATCAGCAGGATCACCAGGAACATGAACGGCAGCGAATACATGATGTCGACGAAGCGCATCATCAGGTTGTCGGTACGTCCGCCGAAGTAGCCGGAGACGGCGCCGTAGAGCACGCCGATCACCAGGCTGACGAAGGTGGCGACCAGCGCCACCGACAGCGAGATCTGGCCGCCATGCAGGGTGCGGGTCAGCAGGTCGCGGCCGTTGACGTCGGTGCCGAAGACGTGGCCGGAGGCCAGGTCCGGACCGGTGCCGATGGCGTTCCAGTCGACTTCATCGAGTTCGAAGGGCGTCAGCCACGGGCCGATCAGACAGGCCAGCACGATGACGGCCATCACCACCAGGCTGCACATGGCAGCGCGGTTCTGCTTGAGACGACGCCAGGCGTCGCGGGTCAGGCTGTCGCCTGCCGGCGCGGCAGGGGGCTGGCCATCGAAGGCGCTGGCACCGCCGGTGCCGTGGGGAGCGGGAGTTGTCTGTGACATGTCAGGGCCTCGGGTCAGTCGTCGTAGCGGATCTGCGGGTCGAGCATGCTGTAGAGCAGATCGACGATCAGGTTGAGCAGCAGGATCAAGGCGCCATAGAAGACCACCGTACCCATCACCAGGGTGTAGTCACGATTGAGCGCACCCTGCACGAAATAGCGCCCGATGCCGGGAATGCCGAAGATCTGCTCGATCACCACCGAGCCGGTGATGATGCCGGCGATGGCCGGGCCGAGGTAGGAGACCACCGGTAGCATCGCCGGTCGCAATGCATGGCGCAGAATCACCTTCCACTCGCCCAGGCCCTTGGCGCGGGCGGTGCGGATGTAGTGACTGCCGAGCACCTCGATCATGCTGGCGCGCATCATGCGGGCGATGTAGGCGATCTGCTGGATGGAGAGCGCCACCACCGGCAGCAGCAGGTTCTGCCAGGCGCCACCGTTCCAACCGCCGGCCGGCAACCAGCCGAGCAGCACGCCGAACACCAGCGCCAGCAGCGGGGCGATCACGAAGTTGGGCACCGCGATCCCCGCCAGCGCAGTACTCATCACCACGTAATCTGCCGTCGAGTTGCGCCGGATGGCCGCGATCACCCCCAGCGGCACCCCGATCAGCAGCGCGGCCAGAATCGCCCACATGCCCAGCTCCAGACTGGCCGGGAAGCCCTGGCTGATCAGCTCGCTGACATCGAAGTCCTTGTACTTGAAGGACGGGCCGAGATCGCCCTGCACCAGATCGCCCAGATAGCGCAGATACTGCATCGGCAATGGCTCATCCAGGTGATAGGCCGCGCGCAGGTTCTGCTCGATTTCCGGGGGCAGGCGGCGCTCGCCATCGAAGGGGCCGCCCGGGGCGACCCGCATCAGGAAGAACGACAGGGTGATCACGATCAGCAGGGTGGGAATCGCCTGCAGCAACCGTTTGAGGGTGTAGCTCAGCATCCAGTGCTCCGTCCGGGCCGCTGCCCGGGTGTGTCGTTGTTATTGGTGACTGTTGTCTGTCAGTGCGAGGTATCGAGCTGCAGATAGCGACTCGGGTGCACGTCCAGCGCATTGGGCGCCCAGCCGCTGATGGCGGGGTCGACCAGGCTGGAGGTGACATAGTCGTAGAGCGGCAGCACCACATCGTTGTCGAGCAGATACTGCTCGGCGTCGTGGAGCTGGCGCTGGCGGGTGCCGACATCTCCTTCACGCGCCGCCGCCTCGATCAGCGCATCGTAGGTCGGCGAGCTGAGCCCGGGCGCGTTGGAGGTGTTGTCGCTGCTGAAGGCGTTCAGGAAGTCGTAGGCATCGGCGATGGTGGCGATCATGCCGTAACGGCCGACCTCGAAATCGCCCAGCGCCAGATCGCGGTAATGCACCGCGGCCTCGGTGTTGGTCAGCGTCACCTTCACGCCCAGCGGTTTCCACATCGCCCCCAGGGCCACGGCGATCTTCTTGTGGTCTTCCAGGGTGTTGTAGCGCAGGGTCAGCTCAAGCGGGGTATCCGGGCCGTAGCCCGCGTCTGCCATCAGCTCACGCGCCTTCGCCATGCGCCTGTCCATCGACCAGTCAGCGAAGTCGAAGCGCGCGCCCTGATGCTCACCCAATGCCTTCGGCACGAAGTGCCAGGAGGGAATCTGGCCCATGCCGAGAATGCGCTCGGTGATCACCTCACGGCGCGTGGCCAGATTCAGCGCGCGACGAATGCGCGGGTCGGCCACCGGCGAGCCATCACGCAGATTGAAGACATAGAAGTACTCGCCGAGGATCGGGTAGGTCTGCAGGGCAGCGGCCAGATTGTCCTGGATCCAGGTGTAATGGCTGGCGGGCACACCGTAGGCGATCTCGACTTCGCCGGCGCGGAAGCGATTGAGCGCGGCATGACTCTCCTCGATGGGCAGGTAGACCACCTCATCGAGCGCGACCGTGTCCGCCGCGTGATAGCGCGGATTGGGCGTCAGGCGAATCTCGGCCTGGGGCGACCAGGTCTTGAGCACGAAGGCGCCCGAGGTGGCCATGTTGGCCGGCCGCGTCCAGTCAGCGCCCTTGGCCGCGATCACATGGCGTGGCAGCGGAGCGGCTTCGCTCATCGCCAGCGTCTGCTCCAGCGTCGCCGAAGGGTGGCTGAGAGTGATGGTAAGCGTGCGCGCATCCGGTGCGGCCACGCCGAGTTGATCCGGTGCCAGCGCACCGGTATTCACCGCGCGGGCATTGACGATCGGGTAGTAGAGCGTGGCGTTGTGGGCCGCGGTGGCGGGTGTCAGCAGGCGGCGCAGCGCGAAGACGGCATCCTCGGCGGTCAGCGGCGTGCCGTCTGACCATTCGAGCCCCTCGCGCAGATGAAAGGTCCAGCTCAGCCCATCGGCGGACGACTCCCAGCGCTCTGCCAGCCCGGGAGTCAGCTCGCCGTCGGCGGAGTAGGCGATCAGCGGCTCGAACAGATCACGCGTGATGCGTGTCTCCCAGGTGCCGTTGGTCTGTTGCGGGTCCAGCGAGCCGGGCTCGGCGCCATTGGCGATACGCAGGATCTGCTCGCTCTGGCTCGTGGATGCTGCGGCCATGACGCTGCCGGAAGCGCCAAGGGAGAGGGGAAGAGCGGACAGCAGCAGGCCTGCGCTGAGGCTTGCCGCGCATTGCATCGGTGAGGTGGGGGACATGCATGAACTCCTTGTCACGCCCGTGGGGCGCGACGTCATCTTCTGGTGCCATCCTTGGCAGATGCCACGCTCCTGCCCTGACGGACACGAGCGTGGACCCATGACGATCTAGAGAGCGGCGAGCCGGGTCAGAGGCTCACAGGGCTCGCCTCACTCGGAGAACGAGACCCAGCGCGAGCGGTGAGTATCCTCGATGTTGTTCTTCCAGCCGCTGAGCTTGGGGTTCACCAGATTGCGCGACACGTAGTAGTAGATCGGCAGCACGGCGTAGTCATCCAGCGCCTTGCGCTCGGCGTCCTGCATCAGCGCCTCGCGATCCTCTATGTCGAGCGTATTGGCAGCCTTGTGCATGTGTCCCGTCCTGAATATAGTTGACACGTTCTGACCTATCTTTAGGGAGAGCGT
>NZ_JARWKS010000035.1:0-13759 GCF_029846405.1 Cobetia sp. 29-18-1 | reverse complement strand
ACCCCGTCGGTGGCGATCAGGCACCAACGGCAGGATTTGTGCAGTGTTTCCTTAATTCTTTAATAGAGGGTAAATATCAAGTTCGCCCTATTTACCCTGATGACGGCAATATTAACCCAGTAACCTGGAGTGTAATAAACACACATTTCAGAGACGAAGAAGTCGCAACATTTGAGAGCTTGCAAGAAGCTGCTGATTTTTCATCCAGTCGTAATGATGAAGCACCTACTTAATATAAGTCTTGCTGCGGAATTTCTTAAATCCGCTAAGTAGCGAGGCCATCGCCGTGCGATCAGCATTGAAGCGCCGGCGTTGGGCCTCATAGTCAGCGAGCAGCGAGAGCAGGTCGCGGTTAGATGTCACCGGCCGATCAGGCGCGGCCACTGGGGCGAGCAGGTAGGCGGGCACATCAGGCCGGCACTGCATGCTAATCGGTAGCGTTGCCACCCTGCTCTCGAAGAGCGCGCAGCCACTGAGCAGCATCATCAGGCACAGGCCGGCCAGCCCAGTCGGCAGTCGATGCATCATCTCTCTCCAGCTGACGGGCAGCCGCTCGAGCGGCGGCGATTGATTGGTCGTCGATGACGCGGCTGGCCTCGCGGGCCTCGAGTGCCGCTGATAGCCGGCGCATTTGGCTGCCGTAGTAGTAGGCCACCTGCTCGAGTCCGGCGTTTACCGCATTCGCGGTGGATAGCTCAGCTTTGAGGTCATCGGCGCGGCTCTCTGCGCGCGTCGCCGCATAGGTCTGCATGCCGCCCCACCCGATGGCGATGGCTATCAGTATCGCCTCGAAGGGCAGAGCAGCGACCAGGCGTCGCGCCCAGCCCCATGCCGTAAGGATCAGCGCAGCCATCGCCCCACCACCTTGTCGAAAAGGGCGTCTGATTTGGCGCGCAGCCACTCGACACCCAGGAAGGCTATAAAGCCACCAAAGAACACGGCCATATCAGGATCAAGGCCGCCCCAATCAAGCAAAGGCTTTAGCGTTAAGGTAAGGCCGCCCACCATCCCAGCCTCGAGGACTGATTTATAAACGGGGCCGCCGGCATGCAAGCCGCGCAGCAGAGCGATCACGAAGCTCAGCGCAGCGGCGTATATCGTGGCGAGATAGGGCGTCAGCCATGCCAGCAGCGCCTGCCATGTCGATGGGTCGCGGTGTGGCATAGAAGATGGCTCGCGTGTGTCGTCTTGCATAATGGCCTCCTGAATCGGTGGCCCTGCGCAGATCGTTGTTATCGTTATGCCATGTTGCCGCCGGCGCGCGCATAGACGCCCAGCAATTCGTCGGTGTCGATCTCTCGCTGGCCGTAGCCCGCCCCTGGCAGGCTCGCCCAGATTCGCCGGCACGCATGGATGGCATCAGCGATATGGCCGTCATACACCATGCCCAGCGCCTTGCACTGGCGAATCAGCTGCTTTGCCGCTTCATCCTGAGACGCGGGCGAGAAGTCGCGCAGGTGGAATCGGTGCGCGAGATCATCCCAGGTGCGGATCAGGAACTGATAACGGCCGGCGGCGGTCGAGTTGATCCCATAATTCGGCAGCCACACCGCCTGGCGCGGGTGATCATCGAAGCTATCGAACGTGGAGCCGCCCACCATCACGTCATAACCATCGCGCGTGCTGAAACGCGGGGTGCCCTCGGCATGGGCGAGCATGTCGAGGAAGGCGCGCAGGTTGCCGGCATCATCAGCGGCCGGATCTGCTGGGGCATCGAACGCCACCAGCTCGACCTCATCGAGCCAATGCTCTGGAGCTTGTGCAGACATGGGCGGCACCAATAGGCAGAAACGACAAAGCCCCGCCGGTTGGCGAGGCTTTTGAAGGGGTTGTGATCTCGGGTCGCAAGAATCACATGATAACGGGACGATACCCCCATTCCCCCCATAAATCAAGATATGGTATCGAGATTGGTTATTCCCCTACCGCATATTGAGCATCAGGCCATCAGCTCAGCCTGCGCCGCGACCACCTCGAGCAGCTGCTGCCGGCCCTTCTCAGCTGCCCGCTGCAGCGCCTTGACGGTGGGGAAAGGCTCGACGGCGACAGCGCCAGGCGTCCACCCCAGTCGGGCAGCGACGCTCACCTGGGCCTGCACCAGCTGGGCATGCGTCATCATGCGAGCAGATTGGCAATACTTCACCGGACGCACCGCATAGGCTGATAGCAAGACCGCCAGGCGCTGGCGCTCAGGCAGTCGAGAGAGCAAGGCGGCTGCCATGGTCCGCCACTGACTCTCCTCGCGGTAGCGCTCAGCCGCCAGGCCGACATGATCCACCAGGCCAGTACAATCGCCGCGCCCCTCGCCAGCCCCGCCCACACTGCTGATTTTGTGCCAGCCTGCATTCTGATGCCGCAAACCGGTGCGCCACTCGATCTCCTCCTCCAGCAGCTCATCGAGGGCATGCACCTGGGCGCGCCGGCGGCGCTCTCCCTCTGGCAGCTTCTCGATCAGGCGGAGCGTCGCCATCAATCCCATGTGCTCGATCTGCTGCATACGTCACCCCGTCCAGTGCTACTCTGCTGCGATTCGCCGCCAGGCACTGCCGTGGGGCATTGATTCGGGGCACCCGACCACCTGGGTGGCCGGCCAGTCGGCATAGGCGATCAGCACCGCCTTAGCCTCCTCGACACCCTTGGCCAGCACCGCCAGATAACCTCTCGCCTCCATGCGCGCCAGCCACTCGCGCTGACTGCCCGCGAGCGCGGCATCGTGTGGCGGTGCCGCCTTGAACTCGAGATAGAGGCCGTGCCACCCGCCCCGTGCTGATGCGATCACCAGGTCACTGACACCGGCGCGCACGCCCTGGGCCTTGAGATCGGCGGCCGTTTTCTTGTTGCGCTGGCCGCCATTGGGGACGTGATAGGTGACATCCTCGAGCAGCACCCCCACCTGCTTGCCGCGCCGCTGCTCGCCATTGAGCCAGCGGATCAGCACCATCTGCTCGTGCCCCTCACGGTCGATGCGGCGGCCAGTGGCGGGGCGCTTCGTGACCTTGCGCGGGGCCGGCCTTGCCGTTGCGATCATGCTGCTGCCTCCTCGGGTATGACCTGCCGGTGCAATTCGATCAGCCTGCCCTCCCAATGCCCTGGCACCTCGCTGACATGACGCACCCAGCGATGCACAGTGCCTTTGCAAACGCCCATACGGCGCTCGATGTCGGCAGGCGTGAAGCCAGTCACGGCGACTATCTGATCCAGCATTGCGAACCTCTCCCCAGCGGTCAGGCGTGGCGGCATCTTGAGGTCGCGCTCACGCTTGCGGGCCTCCAGCTGGCGCAGATCACTGTCAGTCAATCGCATGGCGCCATCCCCTGCCGCGCAGCCCCAGCGCTATGCCAGCGGCGGTAGTCGGCAATGATCCGGCGCAGCATGTGAGCGGCGCGCTTGTCGGTGTCCAGCTCTGCACTGCTCGACACCCCGCAAGCGGTGCGGAGAAAGTCGGCCGCGTCCTCCACCTGATGGGTGCCATCTGGCAAGGCGTTGGCGTGGATGCCATGCCGTGCGCGCTTGGCGTGGTCCAGGTAGAGCCGGAAACGCTCGAGGTGGCATAGCTGCCCCGCACGGCGAGCCATTGGCCCTGGTGGTGGCCGGTGGGGTGTATCGGTCATGCTCTCCTCCTCATGCGCTTGCCGGCACTGTCATATCGTGGGGCGCCTCTCGAAAGGCACTGCTTGCACGTCCCCAGGCAGGGTGCCAGCTGCTGGATGGTCACGCTGCGCCCGCACGCAAAGCACCGGCGGTATATCGAGCGATTGGGGCGGCGGTTGCTGCCTGGCGGCCGATAGCTCATTGCAAAGCCTCGAGCATGTCCGGCTGGGCCTTGGCCGGTGTCAGACGCTGCAGACGGTACTCATGCGCCGCGCTATCGCCTCGCCGGCGGCTCTCCACTCTCAGGCCATGATGCCGGCGCAGATCGCGCAGACGGGCGCTGATGGCCGCCTCGCTGTCCATCTTGTCGAAGCGGCCACGGATCTCGCCGGCCAATTCGTGCAGCATCAGCCAGCGGCTCGCGGCGCTCAGTGCCAGATAGGTGCGCCCCAGCTGGCTGGCCGGATTGTCGAGCGTTGCGCGGCGGGGGCGCTTGGTGCCGGCAGCATTGCCGCCGGCGTTGGTGATGGTGGTGGCGATCTGGGTCTGGCTCGCGTGCATCATCGTTACCTCTGCGATTCTGATCTCATGCGGTTTAGGACGTTGACGGCGGTGCGATGGGCATGGCCCTTGCTCTGCTGGCAGTCTTTGCATTCCATCAGCTGCTGCCACTCATACTGGCTGACCTGCTCATGCATCTGGCTTTTGGGCCGGTATCGAGAGCACCCATGACACCAGTAGCGATTCCCCACGGTGGTCAGCTCTGGCGTGGCGGTCAGGGGCATTGGGTGATCAGTCACTGGGCAGCCCTCCTCTCATCAGCTTGAGCGCCTGGGCCGGCGTGATGCCCGCAAGGTCTGAGGCTGCCTGCTGGGCCCGCGCTTGGCCGGCCAGTGCTGCCTGCTCAGCCCGCGAGAGCTGGCCGTCATGCCCCAGTGCTGCCTGAGCCTTGAAGCCCTCACCGCGTGCGTGGCGATCCACCACCTGGCCGTAATACACGCGGAACGCCTTTTCGTGCTTTTCCATCTGGCGATAGCTCGCTGATGCCATGCCGTGCAGATCCATGAACTCAGCAGCGGCCGCGATGGCGTCGTGCGGGTAGGGCCGGCCGGCGAACGCATGGTCCTGCAGCGCCTGCCAAGCGGTATCGAAATCAGGTAGCCCCAGCCCCTCGGGTGTCATCTGGCACATCTCGGCAAACTGCATGGCGCTATCAGGCGGGAAGACGTTGCCACGCTGGCGCAGCGAGGTGCCGGTGCGCGCCTTCTCGGCCTTGATCCCGCATTGCAGGTGCTTGGTTGTCAGGTGGGCGAGTGCCTGCAGCCAGTCACCCTCGGCATCGCAGCTGATCCACTGGCCATCACGCTCGAATCCCCAGCCCATTTCACGGCACCGGCGATGCCAGTGCGCCCCGTGCAGCTGCGCCAGGCAGTCGAACAGATAATCGACTGAGCGCTCAGTGACGCGGGGCAGATCCTCAGCTGCTCCATTCCCCATCGAGGATGTCGCCGCCTGGTGCGTCGCCTGCCTGCGCTTGCCGGCGTTGCTGCTCGAGGTATGCGCGCCCCTCAGCGGCTGACATGGAGGCGTTACGGACTGGACCAGTTGGGCGATGGCTTGCATGGGTAGAACCTCCAGCGGTGCGGGCATTGTTTTTGGCATTGTTCTGATCGGCGCGGGCTTGCTGAGCTGCCTGGCGCTTGCGGTTATCGCTCGCCCAGCGGGCGAACTTGGCGCACCAGGCGCGGCTCGAGTTGGTCTGATTGGCCTTATCCGCGAAATGCGCAGTAAAGTCGGCCAGCTCTCCTCGATCCCACGTCAGGCTCGGATCGCCACGCCTCAGCGTTTCCGCTTCCCAGTGCTTGGCCTCTGGCTGCCAGTCCAGCGTCATGGCGAACTGGCGAGCACCGCCAGTGCCCTGGGCTGCTGCCGGCTGCCCGCGATCATCCTGCTGGGCGGCGTTGGCAAATATCGGGTGCTCAGCAGGCGCAGCAGGGGCGGCAGGATCTGCCGGTGTGGGTGCCTGCTCTGCCTCCTCAGCGGGTGCCGCGAAATCCTCCACCATGGTCAGCCGGTAGGCGTTGGATGTCTGGCGGCCGTATTGAGCAGTACGGGGCATCACCACTAGCAAGTTAAGCTGCACCAGCTCAGCCAGAGATCGGCGCACGGTGCTCTCACTGCATCCCATCTCCTCGGATAAGCGCTTGATAGACGGCCAGCACTCGGCATCCTCATTGGCATAATCCGCGATCAGCATCAGGGCGAGTCGAGACGTAGCGCGCACCTTCTCGGGTAGCTTGCTGAACGTTTTACGGGTCCAGACCATTGCCTCGAGACTCATTGCGCACCCCCTGCGAGCTTGAGGTGGCGGGCTGCCTTGCGCTGATGCCAGGCCATGCCGCCCAGCAGCTCGTCAGGCTCGCCGCGACGCTTGGCCAGGATGGCGCTGCACTTATGCCAGGTGGCATAGGCGGCGTGATACTCGGCCGCCAGATCCGCGCGGGAATGCCTCACATCCTCCAGCAATTCGACCTTGCGGCCGGCGCTACTGCGCGCAGCCTCGAGGCGAGCGGTGTTGGTGCGTGCGTCGATTCTCATGCCGGCACCTCATCACCACGCGCCGCCATGCCCAGCGACAGACGCTCATAACGGCCGGCCTCGCTCATATGGTGGTCAATGCTCAGGGTGCGGCGTGCGTGCTGCTGCGCGGTGTCGCCACTGCCCACACCGCACTCGAGCAACGCGGCCATGGCCAGGTGATGGCGCATGGTGTTCTGCAGATCGAGGACGTGGCCCCGCTCGCTGGCCTCGATGCTCACCGCCAGGCGGTAGGTTTCAGCCTGGAGCTGATCGCAGCTCATGCCCCGATACTGGGAAAGATGCGCTTTGGCTTCTCTCGTCTTGATGGTCATGCCATAATCCCCTCGTGTAACTGAACGCCCCGCCATGGTTTGGTCGCCTGCGGGGCGTTCGCTTATCTACCGTTCTTCACTGCACCGATGCCGGCGCACCGCTACGCATCGCCATCAGTTGCCCCATCATCTCGTCGTGCTGCCGCTTCAATTCAGATGATTGCCGGATCAGCTGATCAGCCTCCTGGTCATCGACCACCCCATCAGCGATAGCCGCCTGGATCAGCGCCGCAAGCCGGCCACTCTCCTGCTGCGCCTGCAGCATCGAGGCGAACACATCGCCCCTCTCGACCTTGCCGATCTCAGAGCGCTTGATGGCAGTCATGCCCAGGTAATCGAGGAAAGGCTCGAGCATGCGCAGCTGCTTGGCCTCATCGACGTTCCAAAAGATCCCCACGAAGTCAGTCAGGCGCAGCGGCATCGAGTCGTTTTCGTCGAGGCGGCGATAAAGCGCGCGCTGCGAGATGCCTATCCTGTCTGCCAGCTGCTTGGGGTGGCTATCGAACGCCACGCCATGCACTGCATCGAGAAAACTGTCCATGTCACGCACTGTATGTATCTCCACGGGAAACCTCCTGTTGCCGTCCTATTCGTGCCAACGCTGCATGCCTATATACTTTTAGGCATTGCTTGAGGCGTCAGCGTTTTTCACTCGCTCGACATACAGCGCCTCAATCTTTTGGCCCAGGCTATAGCGCACATCTACGCCCTTGTAGGCTCTGCAGATCGTGGGCTGGCGCACCTGACACTCTCGCGCGATAGCCGCTTGAGTCATGCCGGATTGCTTCAATGCATCGAGCATTGGTATCAAATCCATCACTTCCCCTCAATTCGTAAACGTATTGAGCGAAGAATACATAAGCCCATTAGCCAGGGCAACACCTCGCCAATACAATCTGATGAAAACTTATTCGCAAACGGATCGAGAACACTAACCAGAAGGGGGCACAGCAATGTCATTGCTGAGCGATAATATTAGACGGCTAATGAAGCATTACGGATATTCAGAGGCTGAGCTGGGAAGGAGAGCCGGACTGACTCAGCCCACGGTGCATAGAATTGTCACCGGAAACAGCAAAGATCCACGCCTATCGAATATCGAGAAAATCGCTACTGCACTCGGCACCACACAACAAAATCTCAGGCATAACCCCAGCATACTGGATAAATCGACAGTAGTTACTGAGGATGCTATTTTGACTCCTTCGCCACAAATGAGGGGGTATGCACCGATGATCAGCTGGGAAGAAGTCTGCGACCTTGAGTCAGTCGATAAAGGCCAGATCAAGAAAAATCAGCTTTTCCCGCTGCCCCCTGGTGCCGGCCCCAATACCGTGGCACTGCAGGTACGTGGCGAGGCAATGTCCCCGCAATACAACGATGGGAACATTGTATTCATGGACCCTGATGTAACTCCTCGCCATGGCGATGCCGTAGTGGTGGCGCAGAAAGTCAAGGCTGAAGCCACGCTAAAACAATTAGTGATGAGTCCTGGCGAAGAACCACTTTTGAAGGTGGTCAACCCATCATGGCCGACACCCTGGGTGGCCATGGATGACACTTTCGAGATCCTTGGCGTAGTCGTCAGCTCACTCTGGATGCGGGAAAAATAACCACCCGCGCGTAGTAGAGAGAGGGGTTAGATTCAAATGGTAGATTCAAGGGGTGTCACCCATGACACCCTCCCCCTGTCACCCATGACACCCTCCCCCTGTCACAGTGACACCCTCCCCCTGTCACAGTGACACCCTCCCCCCTGTCACAGTGACACCCTCCCCCCTGTCACAGTGACACCCTCCCCCCGCTATTATCGACATCCATCCTACTCCGCCATCACCCACAGACCTGTAACACCTCACCCATACCTCTGAGACTAGGCCTGCAAACAAAATTGATTTTTTGTGCAGAGCGTACGCGCACGACAAAAATAATCCACTAACGTATTGATACATCCAATTCGATTACGTATTGTTGCCCTACGGTTTCGCATCAAACACCGATCACTCAGAGGGCAGGCACATGAACACAAACGCATCGACCCAGAGCGTCAGATCCTCCATCGCCTTTGCGCTGGTCACTGGCGGGCTGATCGCCCTCGCCAGCCTCAGCCAGCAGGCCGACGATGCGCACAAGCTCAGCGCAGCCGACAAGGAATACTGCGAGATGACAGCGCTCTGGCAGCGCGATACCCGCGCCGGATTCGCTGAAAGCGAGCGCACTGGCTGGCCGGATTTCCACGACAAAGCCGCGACGCTCTGCGCCCCCATTCTCAGTGCCGATGACCATCAGCTAGCCCTGCGCTGATGCGGCACTCGCCCCAAGGCCAGCAGGCGGTGCCATTGGGATCATCGAGCAAAACACCTGCAGGCAGCGTGCTGGCTCCCTTGCCTCGCCAGTAGCAATGCCCCCGACACCTGGGCGAGTGGTGCGACAGCCGGAGAGACGGCACTTATCGGAGGGCGTCGGATCTGCCGGCACCGCCCCATGAGTAGCCAAGCCGCTGGCGAATGCGGCCGACGCGATGACCAGGCAAAGGAGCCTGCGAGCCGAGGGCGATCTGGCCTCGCCGCCAGTAGCCGTGCCGCCGATGGCCCCACTGCAGGGCATCGGATAGCGCCCACCTCAGCCGCGAGGGCGTTATCCGATAGCCTGCCCAGGCTGCGCTCGATTCCCGCCATGTCCCTGGCGGGCCTTTTACGCGCCCCGTTCAATCGTGTCTCTCGGCACCCTCCTTGCCCGCCCATCACCGGCGGGCTTTTTTGTGCCTATACGCCAGCGCCCTGCCCAGGGTGCTGACCTATGCGCCCACCAGAGAGGATCGCCCATGTGGTTTAAGAACCTGCACCTATACCGCCTGCACGACAGCGCCCCGCTCGATGACGGCCAGCTGGCTGCCGCCCTGCCGGAGCAGCGTTTCCGCCCACTCTCGGGTGTCGAGGCGCGGCGCATTGGATGGACCACCCCCGCCATAGAGGGTGACGCCCTGGTGCATGAGGTGATGGGGAAGCACCTGATGACGGCCAAGGTGCAGGAAAGGCTGCTCCCTGCCGGCGTAGTGGCGGAGGAGCTAGAAGCGCGAGTGAGCCAGCGCGAAGCCGCTGAGGGCCGGTCATTGCGCCGCCGCGAGCGGCTGACAATGAAAGAACAGATATTCGAGGAGCTGCTGCCGCGAGCCTTCACCCAGTCACGGCGCACTGATCTCTGGTGGTGCCGCAAGGCCGGCATGATCGCGGTCAACGCCAGCAGCGCATCGAAGGCAGAGCAGGTGCTCGACCTGCTACGCCAGACGCTGGGCAGCTTGAAGGTGACGCCCTTGGCCGTGAGCCAGCCGCCCAGCCTGGTGATGGGCGAATGGTTGGCGCGCCCAGAGGCACGGCCGGAGGGTCTGATCATTGGCGATGCCGTCACGCTGACGGCGCCAGGTGGCGAGGATGGCGTCTTGCGGGCCCGCCTATTCGACCTCGATGGCGAGGAGATCCAGACGGCGCTGAGCTTGGGCCGGATACCCACCAGCCTGGCCATCGAGATCGACGGCCGCGTGGCCTTCACCCTAGGCGATGACCTCTCGATCAAAGGGCTGCGATTCGCTGATGCGGTGATCGAGGAGGCCAACGCCTCAGAGCATGAGGATGCCGCGGCGCGCATCGAGGCTGATTTCCTACTGATGGCCGGCGTGCTCGAGGACGCGGTGGCCAGTCTGATCGTATGGATGGGCGGCGAGGTCCAGCCCACCGCATAGGGATAAGGAGAAAACGCATGACACTGGGACTGCAGAGCATCGTCACTATCGACGGCATCACCGCCCCGCTGATCGAGCATGCTGCTGCGCGCGGCATTATGCGGGGCACGCTGCTGTCACGCATGACGCGCATCGGAAGGTCCGACGCCCTCGCGCTGCTGGGGCCGGCGACTCGATCCCGCAAGCCAGTGCCACCGCCCACCCGCGAGGAGGTGATCACGCATCTGCTGCGCACCCCCGCCGGCAGGCTCGCCACGGCCAAGCGCCTGGGCGATTACGCCTCGATTCGCTACGGGGCTGCCTGATGCCACTACTACCCAAGGACGCTACACAATGACGCGCGATGATCTGATCGAGAAGCTGGTGGCCACCCTGCCGGCATGGCCGTCACCGGCCGACCACTGCAGCCAGCCGGCCGCCACTGAGGACGGCCACCTCGAGGGCTGGGAAAAGGGTCCGCTAGATAACCAGTGGCATTACAGCCTGATGGCCGATCACGGTGGCCGCATCAGCGTCACCCGCGAGCAATGGGAAAGCGCATTGATAGAGAAGCTGCAGCGCCTCGAGCAGCCGGCGCAAAAGGATGCCCGCGCAACGCACCCCCGCGACATCGGCAAGCCGTTTGCTGACAGCGTGGTGCCCCGCCTGGGCCTCGATGATGCTCTGCTCGAGCTGGCCAGGCATCTGACGGTGTGGCCCATGCCCGCTGATGACCTCGAGGATCTGCCGGCGCTACCCGACACGCTCGAGGGCTGGCAGTGGTTTGAGCCAGGGGCGGGCGATGGGTGGCTGGTGCGCTCGCGCGGGTACGGGCCGCGCGATGCCATTGGCTATAGGGAATGGCGCCGGATGCGGAAGCATCTCGCAGAGAGCGACTGGCCAGAGAGTGAGCAGCGCCTCGATCACATCGGCCAGAACGGCGGCACCGGCGAGCACTACCCCGACAGCAAGGCCAGCAATCCCAAGGACGTACTAGGCGCGGGCAAGCTGCCCTTGCACCTATGGCCGGCCACCGCCACCGCGCACGGATCACTCGCCCTGATGGATGGCGCTCTCAAGTACGGGCGCACCAACTGGCGGCCAGCTGGGGTGCGGGCCTCCACCTATGTCAGTGCCAGCATGCGCCACCTCAATGCCTGGTTTGAGGGCGAGGATCTGGCGCCCGACAGCGGGCTGAGCCATCTGGCGCACGCCCTGGCCGGCCTCGCCATCCTGATCGACGCGGAGGAGGCCGGCATGATGGTGGATGATCGCATGATCCCTGGCGGCTATCTCAACGCCATCGACAAGCTGACGCCGGAAGTGGCGCGCCTGCTGGCGAAACATGCCGACAAGCACCCCCATCACTACACCATTCAGGATGCCGATCAGTGAGCACATCCACCAAGCGATGCGCTCAATGCGGCAGCCATCGCCTGGTCTTGTACTCCAGCACCAATGAGAAGCAATGCGGCCAGTGCCTGCACGTCATGCCCTGGCTGCTCGAGGAAGGCCAGCCGCCCCTACTGGGGCCGGCTCGCAAGATCCGCCACGCCAAGCACCGGAGCAATGACCAATGAGCCAACAGCACGGGGCAGCCATTCGAGCTGCCGCCCTGGTAGCGAAGCTGCGCCCCGATCGTGCGTCATTCGAGGCGCTGATCGCGGCCGCTGAGGCCATCGAGCAGCTGGAGCGTGACCAACATGCCGAGATCACCAGCCGCGAGCAGGTGCAGGCGGAGCTGGCAGCGGTGAAGGCTGAGCGCGACGGGCTGGGCCGCATGGTCCACGACAGAGCCGTGCAGCTGCAGCGGGCTGAGCGCGCCCTGCACGACGCCTGCGACTACCTGGGCAGCAATAGGCTCAACACCATCGGCAGCGGCTCCCAGCTGCACCGCCAGATGATCGAAGCGCTCGACGATAACGCAAACAACAGATTCTGAGGATTCACTGATGGCCAATACCCACGCAGAATACCTGCGCCAGCTCGCCGCCCTACAGTCGCAAGCGGATGACTGGCACAACATCATCTCAGCGGCGGAGGAAGTCGAGCGCCTGGAGCGCGCACGCGCTGCCGAGATGAGCGCCAGACGGTCCTCGCAATCGCATGCCCAGAAAGTGACAGCCGCAAGCGCCGACTATCAATCGAAGGCAGAGAGCGCCCTGGCATCAGCTGACAGCCTGATCGAAACACTGCGACTGGAGCGTGACGCGATGGCCGCACTGGCAGAGGAACGCCAGAGATTCATCATCAATGGCGTTGAGCACGGGATGATCACGCTACCCGATAGCGACATTGACGACGCTGCCCATGACACATATCAGCGATGCGAGATGACAACAGGCCACGCGGCCGCCGCCCTCGCCACCCAGAGAGCAAAGCGCCAGAGCCATTTAGAGGAGGCCAGCGAGGCATGATGATCGCAACACACAAGGGCACCCAGCAGGATCTCGCCGGCCAGCTTGAGCATCTGGCTGCTGAGCTGGGCGATCTGCGCGCCAGCCTCGAGGGGCACGATGCTTACATGATGGCCAAAGGCGTGCGCCAGGCTATCGAAGTTGCGCGCGGCCGTTGGTTTTGCCGAGTGGTAGACCTCGAGGAGTGGGCCGGCCGCCTTGATGCGGTGGCCAGCGCCCCGCCTGAGCCGGCCGAGCCTTCCATCGAGCAAAAGCGCACCCAGCTGCGCGCGGATCTGCGCAACCTGCAGACGGCATGCGCCACTAGAGAGATCACGCCGGCGCTGGCCAGCATGATTACCGGCCGGATCATGCGCGAGGACGCCGCCCTGGCTCGATGCGAGCAGGTAGAGAGGATCGCGTCATGACAGATCCAGTGGCCGTGGCACTGATGACAGTGGTGGTGATCGGCATCGAGCTGATGGGTGCGCTGCTGGCCAGCTGCTGGCACACCAGGATGATCGGCAGACGCCGGCGAGAGTCGCTGCACGAATACCGGCAGCGGAAACAGTAGACACCACGCCACCCTCGAGGTGGTTTTTTATGCCCGCGAGGAGGGTCAGATGCGGCAGGTATCACAGGCGGAATGGGTGCCACCAGATCACGGCGCGTGTCCTCAGTGCGACGGGCGCGGAGAGTATCGCGGGACGTTCCACACCTCACCATGCGCCCACTGCCACGGCACTGGATACGCCTCCCCTGATGGAGAGGCGTTGCCAGTTGAGGATCTGATCGCCATGGTCAGCCGCCGGCGCGATCACTGGCAGCGTGCGCATGCGCAGCTGCTAAGGGTGCCTGGCGTGCGCGAAGTAGTAGAACAGCACAAGACACGGCAGCAAGCCAAGGCCGAAAAGGAGGCCTTGGGATATGATTTAGGCAGATATCAAGGAGATTAAGCCCCCCCCCTCAATTTTTGCTTTAATTGTTCAAGCTCTTTTATCTGTCCCTCTAATTTTGCAACCAGAGATATATATTTAGATGAAATCTGAACTCCAGACTCTTCATCTGCCTTGCAATTATATTCATCTAAGGAAACACTGCACAAATCCTGCCGTTGGTGCCTGATCGCCACCGACGGGGTA
>NZ_JARWKS010000034.1:0-14201 GCF_029846405.1 Cobetia sp. 29-18-1 | reverse complement strand
GTCGGTATGATCAGAGCTTAGCGCCTGGTCCGAATTCTGGGGTCCACTTCAATGGTCAGCGACATGACCATACCTCCATCGCCACTGCGAGGCGGACCAAAAGGTATACCCTGTGAGCCATGCCAGAGCTGTGACTGATAGGTGGGCTCAAATGTGTTGTTTTACTGTGAGCTACCAGCTACATTGTGAGCCACACCTTATGGTCCACAAGGAAGTCTCTCATGTCAGCCACCATCGCCTATGTACGCGTCAGCACCGACGACCAGGACACCAGCGCCCAGCGCCACGCAATCGCTAACCGCTATCAAGTGGACAAGACGTTCGAGGACGAAGCGATCTCGGGGGCGATCAAGGCCAAGCAGCGCAAGGGCTTTGGTGAGCTACTGCACTACGTCCGTGAAGGTGACGTAGTGGTCGTCTACGCCATCGACCGCATGGGACGCGACACCATCGACGTCCTGGAGACAGTCGAAGCGCTCAAGACAAAGGGAGTGGCGATCATTTCCATCCGGGAAGGCTTCGATCTATCCACGCCGATGGGAAAAGCCATGCTTACCATGCTGGCAGCCATGGCCGAGCTTGAGCGCTCCAACATCAAGTCGCGGCAACTGGCTGGGATCGAGAGAGCCCGCGCCGAAGGTAAAAACCTTGGCCGTGCCAAAACCATCGATGATGAGGCAGTCGTCGCATGGCGGAAGGAGAACTCAGCCAGCATCCGCAAGACAGCCGATCACTTCGGCATATCCCCGGCCTCGGTGAAGCGTGCATGCTCACCTAACTGATTGATTTGGCAGGCATAAGAGTTGAGAATGCTTCTCACAAGCTGGATTCGGCGTGTCGCCCACAGCAGAATAAGTGAACACTAACTTACGTGAGCATCATGAACATCATAGCAAGCCAGTCAGCAGTCCGGACTTCGATTCGTAACCACCCTATGACCGATGCCGAACGCAGCCGTCGTGCTCGCCGTCGAAAGCAAATTCATCGCGAGACGGCTGAGGCATTTGGATTGTCCCCCATCACCATCCTGCTTCCCGACTACATCGTTGACCAGATGATTGATATTCAGGGTGGAACGATCGACTACGTCCCTACCGATCTGATCATTTTCAAAGCGCTCTATGATTACCTGTCGGGCTTGTCAGACGAAGAAAAAGACAACCCTGCCATCGTTGATTTATCAACACAGGAAGGTTCAGAACAGGCGCTTCGCGACGCTTTCGATCACGCTGCCAAGATCATGGCAAAAGAGGCACTGTAGCGATGGCCACCAAGCCCGATATCGAAGCACAAGTTGTAGTAATGCTCGAAGCGGACTACACCATGGCGTCGGTCGCTAAGCGCCTCGACCTGTCCTTGTCCACTGTGAAGCGCATCAAGAAGCGCCGGAGCGTAAAGGCAGGGGTGGTTACCCAGGAGATGATCGATGCCCATCGGGTCGAACTGCGCAAGTCGTTCGATGAAGACTGGATCAAGGACTAGGCATTGGCCCTGATTGTCGATGAGCTGGCGCTAGCTCACGAGTTGTGGGAACGCGTCTACATGGCCCTGGAGAAAGCGCCAGCACCAGATAATATGCGGACATGGGGTATGCACCTTCGTGGCCTCACAGCGGCGTCTACGGCCCTCAAGAGCACAAGTGACGTGCTCCACAGGGCCATCGGCTACAACCGCACAGACGGTGAATCTGAGCACCTGCCGGAACTGGTGGTGCGCTCTCTCACCGAGGAAGAGATACACGCCATCAAGGCAGCGGGCGCCGCTTGCCGAGAAGACGAAGAGCAGCTTGAAGAGACGCAAGAGGACAGCGGACTGGTTGTGCTGAATTAGCGCCAGCGAGCGCACATGGAGCCGACCGCTTCAGGTTGGCAATTTATCGAGAGATCAGGGACTAGACCATGAACGACGGTGCCAATGATGGGGTGCATTTGTCCGACCAGAATAACGAAATCCCAGCAAAGCAAACGGCCCCCCGCCCAGCGCTGGCGCCCACTTCACCGCCACCGGCAACGACGGTCGGCCAGTATATGTAGAGAATCACCCTCCCATACCCCATTTGAAGAAGCGAGAGCCTAACAGCGTGGTCCCTTCTTCAGTGAGAACGCGAGCCAACGGCGACGCTGACGATCACTACTTCTCCTGGAAGCTGACTTACTGCATGAAGGCGCTGGGGAAGCACCATCACACCCACAGAGCAGACGGTTGGAAGTTGGCATCGATCACGGTCAACCTTCCCTTTCTCAGAAGCACAGCCCTGACGATGCGGAAGAAGGGACCGGCAACCGCTTACGGCGACGCCATCGCTGACCGCCTGAAGCACCTTGCCCGTAAGCCACGCTTCTTCCTGGTCCTTGAAGACTCCGCAGACGAGACGCTGCACGCTCACCTCTGCATGATCTACCACTCGGATGACAAGAAAGCGATCCAGCAAGCTCTCAAGCTCGACGCTGCCAGCAACAACGCGTCCGTGATGTTTAAGCACGAATACCGCCAATATGAACCTGACCGGGATCAGGGTGATATTGACCGTGAAATGGATGCAGCAAGGGAGGTCGCGCGAGCGGCCGGAGTTCCCGATGATGAGGAAGAACCGGAAGACTCGTATTCGCTGTATCAGCTCTACGACCAGCGGCTGGATCGTTACTACCGAATGAAACCTGTCGATATCGGCTAGCTGGATTACCTCAGCATGGATATTCACCTTGCAGGCCCAAACTTCGTTCCTGGCAAGTCTGGCGGCCAGGGCCGTGTATACGTGCAGCGTGAGCTGATGAAAGAAGCCAACGCACTGCACTCAGAGGCGCGTGGTGACTACCTACATCGTAAACAGCAGGTTCAGGAAGAACGAAAGTCCTAGAAATTCTGCCCCCTGCCCAACACCTTGCATGCACAACGTCCGGCGTGATTTGAAAATGCCTGTCTGATAGCGTGTTCAGCAAAATCTGAATAACCCGGCATCACCGGGGCATCAAGGCAGGGAGCCCATGGACGTAGAGCAGTTTATCGAGAGCTGGCAAGGCGTGACCGGCACGGAACGCGCGAACTATCAGCTGTTTCTTGGCGAGTTGCGCGCCTTCCTGGAGCTGGATATGCCAGAGCCCGCGACAGACGCCCCCCCCGAGACAACGCTTACGTCTTCGAGCGCCTGACGCGTGCCAGTCTAGGGAGTTGCGACCATGTTCATGAAGCTGCTGATCGCCTGTGAGCTGCTGTCTCGCTTGATCGACTGGACGGCCAAGCAGGTTCTGCTAGCGCTCTTGCTCACCCCGGACTGGGTGTTCGCCTACCTCGCCTACAAACTGCTGTTCGACTGACAGCCCCTCCGCAGACCCGAAGTCCTAGGGAAATCTTGTCGCTAGACTCAACTGAGCCACGGATAGAAGCCACAATGGCCGCACAAAAGGAACGGCATCAGATCAGCGGGGTGCGAATGATCACCTCGATCGGCATTGGCCTTGCATTTGGAGGCGTCAGTCTGACGCTATTGGTTTGCAGAAACGACTTCGAAGGCGGAGTCGCCGTATCACTGTTTACACTTGGTCTTGTATGTGCATGCCTCGTGTTCGTCTACCCAAAGGTGTCGTCGATAGTCATCGCTGGCCACGAGATCAAACTCCAAAAGCTCACCATGCAGGCGGAAGACGAGATTGCTCGACTAAAGGAAAGTCGGCTTAACCTCTACCGCGTGGCCCTGAGAATGGTAATGAAGCACTCTGGAGGTTTCGCAAGTGGCTGGGAGTCTGACGGAAGAATCCCTGAGATATTGGAGCTTTTGGGATACATCGACAAAGAAGGTGCAATCCCAAAGCTTGCCAGCGAGATCAGGGGGAAAATTCATCCTATTCTTACCAAGCAAATCGACTTTGTTCGCAGAGCGGCTGATGATCATGCAAGTCTCACACTGCCCGAGATAGATCGAGAAGTGCCCCCGCCATACGTGAGTGGCTCGCGTCAGTTGATCGTGGACAATACCAGACCCACATACTCAAAATGTTGGAGAGAGAGGCCGACTGGCTTGAGGAAATGCTCGATTATTATGAGAGGGTCGACGCCGTGTATTTTCGTCAATATAAGGACGATCCGGCAGTATAGTCGATGTTGCAGTGTCGCTCAGATGGCTCGATCAAGCTCCTTCAGCCCAAGCACGCATGTGCGTCTCCGCGAAATGGAAGAACTAGAGGCCTTGCACTTCGGACTTCGGACTTCGGACTTCGGACTTCGGACTTCGGACTTCAGCTGACCCGGTCCTGCCCCCAAAGTCATAGAAAATTCCCTCTTGCTAGTGTCCCTTGCACGCATAACGCTCGGAGCGAATCGAAAATCATCCCAGGAGGCCGCCTGTAGCGCTGTAGATGCGCTGCCCATGCGTACCCATGCCCTTGATTCAGCGCAGCGTCAGGGTGCACTCAGGGTCATTCTGGCGCCCGTCAGCATGAATCCATCGTCCCAATTTAAGACGACAGCGACAGTCCGGGGGGGCTATCCTCAGATCAAACTCCTGACTTGCGGCGTCGAGAATCTGCACCTTTCGATAGAGCGAACTGGAGAGCACCGCAGGTATCTTGCGGTGGCCAACACCTTGCTCGTAGAAGCTCTCGAGCCACACACCCCTGAATTTCACCGCCATGGCAGAACCTTTTTCCATCACTTTATGCACAACCATATTGTGCATAAAGTGACTCTACCCTGAAGCGGCTCTAACATGACGTTTCTTTCCCCCATGAAAAACGCCCAACGAGTCCAGGACTCATTGGGCGCTGCATACTTCACTCCCCTTCACATCAGGCGCTCAGCGACTCACGCCGCTGCCTTGTTGGCAAGCTTGATCAGTCCGCCGTAGACAACGAAGGCGACCACGACACCCACGACGGGCGGCATGAACGGTGAGCTCCAGGCGCACAGGCAGGCGATGGCGTAGGCGGCGAGGCCCGGCCAGTGATAATCGACCTTGGGCACCTCGGCGAGACGCGGATACTGCCCTTTGTGGCCGAGCCAGAAGTTGGCCATGATCACGCCGCCGATCGGCGGGATGAAAGTGCCGAGCAGAATCAGGAACGGAATCAGCCACTCATACATGCCGAGTACCGCCAGCACTGTGCCGATGGCCGCGCCGCCCAGGGTGACACGCTGGCGATGCGGAGTGCGCAGCAGATTGCAGCCGGCGATCGCTAAGTTATAGATGGTGTTGTCCTGAGTGGTCCAGATATTGAGGAACAGCATCAGAACGGCGAGGCTGACCAGCCCTTGGGCGATCATCACATCGACGATATCGGCTTGCTGGTAGATCATCGCGCCGAGCGCGCCAGTGAGCACCATCAGGCCATTGCCGATGAAGAAGGCCGCCAGCGTGGCGATCACGGCAATCTTCGGCGAGCGCGCGAAGCGGCTCCAGTTGGTCGCCTGGGTGCCACCGCTGATGAAGGTACCGATCACCGCGGTGATGGCGGCGGTCCAGCTCATGGAATCCGTCGGTGTCAGCGCGGAGAGCCCTGCCATGCCGCCGACATCGACCATGCCGGTGTAGAGACTGAACAGGATGAACAGCAGCATGGCCGGCACGGCGATGCGCGAGAGCATGTCCAGCCCGCGATAACCGATCATCGCCGTCAGACAGAAGGCGAAACCGAAGATGACCATCAGCGGCGTGGTCAGCCACTCCGGCAAGCCGAGCGTCTTGACCAGCACGATGGCGATGGTCGCGGTGCCCCAGGCGTACCAGCCGATCTGGGTGAACCCGAGCACGAAGTCAGACAGGCGGCTGCCCTTCTCGCCAAAGCACAGCCGACCCATCAGCACCGAATTCAGACCGCTCTTGCAGGCGATATAGGCCAGGGCGGCAGCGTAACCGCCGAGTAGCAGGTTGCCGATCACGATGATCCACAGCAGTTCATTGAGCGCGAATGCGGCACCCAATGACCCTCCCGCCCACATGGTGGCGGTAAAGAAGGTGAAGCCGAGCAGCACCATCGAGGTGGAGAGCAGTCCCCGTCGTGCCGAGGCGGGCACTTCGCTCAAAGGATAATCATTGCCGGAGTCGCGTGCCATCGATGCCTGATCTGAGGTGCGCTCTAGTGCGTGAGGTGAGGAGTGTCCTGCCATGAGTGCCTTCCTGGAGCTCGGTCGTGAGTCGTCGAGTCTTGTGGTGGTGTCAGCCTGCCTGAACGCCGGCCACCGCCTCCTGCGGGCAAGGTGGCGGGCAGAGCGGCGGTCGCTACCCTACCACCACGCAAGATTCACGCCACCCATCCTCAAGCCGTGCAAGACGCCAGCTCGCTGCCTGTGCCATGAAGCTGACACAGGCGTCAGGATCCGGCCTGCCAACAGGCGCGGTTGACCACAAGACAGCCTCCAGAAATGATTCTTCAGCAAGTCCGGCGCAGAACCTACGAACCCCTCAGATACGCCGACGTTGGCGCCATCTTGACTGCTATACACCAGAACGCCACGCGGCGCACTCTTTCAGTGCAGCGCGTGGCGTGGCTCTCGCCATACTTCACTGACGTCGAAACCTGACGCCCGATACAGGATGTAAAGTTTTCAGTCTTTCCTTATTCAGCGGTTCCTATCTAGCAATTTCTATCTAGCAGTTCAGGCACAAGCCCCTTCAGCTGCTCGCCAGCACCCCTTCGCTGGCATTGACCTCTTCGGTATCCATCAAACGCAACCTGACAGGCACCGATTTCGAGGCGGGCGTGTTGCTGCGCGCATCGCGGTGATCCAGCGGAATCAGGTCATTGGTTTCCGGGTAGTACGCTGCCAGACAGCCCGTCGGGATGTCGTATTCCTTGAGCTTGAAGCCCGCCATGCTGCGCTCGACGCCGTCTTCGCTGACCGTTTCCAGCGTCACGCGCTGCCCCTCGCTCAGGCCCAGCGTCTCGAGATCCTGCGGGCTGATCATCACCACCATCCGCGTGCCATAGACGTCGCGATAGCGATCATCATTGGAGTAGACGGTGGTATTGAACTGATCATGGCCGCGCATGGTGCTGAGCAGGAAGGTGCTATCCATATTCAGGGTCTCGTGGGTGACCTTGTTCAGACCCTCCTCATCGGTGCCCAGGCCTTCCGGGAACAGGAAGTTGGCGCGGCCGGAATCGGTATGCCAGATACGCTCACGCGGAGCGATGCGAATATGGAAGCCACCCTGTGCCAGACGCGCGTTGTAGTCGGGGAATATCTGCGGGAAGACCGCCTCGATGCGATCACGGATACGCCCGTAATCCGCCTGCAGCCAGTCCCAGTCCAGGGTCGGGTGCGGCGTCAGTGCTGCCTTGGCTAGCTGACAGGTAATCGCGATCTCGGAATGCAGACTGTCATCCGCCGGTGCCATTACGCCACGTGATGGCGCGACATTGCACATGCCGTCTTCAACACTGGTGGTCTGCTCCGCCCCCTTGCCATCCTCACCGGCCTGCAGATCACGTTCACTGTGGCCAAGTGTCGGCAGTACCCAGCCATGCTTGCCGGGATGCAGATGACTGCGATTGAGCTTGGTGGCGATATGCACCGTCATATCCAGCTCATGAACCTTCTCCACGATGCGCTTCTGGTCCGGAATCGCGCGGAAGAAGTTGCCGCCCATGCCGATGAAGGCCCGTGTCTCACCGCGCAGAATTGCCTCACAGCATTCGGCGACGTCATGTCCGTTGTCGCGTGGGCAGGAGATATCGAAGACACGATCGAAGGCATCCAGCATTGCGCCATTAGGCAGGTTCTCGATGCCGACGGTACGGTCCCCCTGCACATTGGAGTGGCCACGTACCGGACATGGCCCAGCGCCCGGCTTGCCGATGTTGCCGCGCAGCAGCAGCAGGTTGACGATCTGCTGGATGGTATCGCCACCCCGCGCATGCTGGGTGATCCCCATGCCCCAGCAACAGATGACACGCTCGGCTTCCAGATAGGTCTGTGCCGCCTGCTCCAATGACTCACGCGACAGGCCCGACATCGAGACCAGCGCGTCCCAGCTCTGTTCACGACAATGCTCGGCGAAGGCATCAAAACCGTGGGTATGCTGGGCGATGAAGTCGTGATCCAGATAGCCCACTGCATGCGGATTGCTTTCACGCAGTGCATCATCAGCCTCGATCACGTACTTGCACATCGCCTGCACCGCAGCGAGATCTCCGCCGATGCGCAGTTGATGATACTGGCTGCTGATATCGACACCCTTGCCGCTCAGCATGTCCTTGGGTGACTGCGGATCGGCAAAACTGACCAGCGCCCGTTCACGTAGCGGGTTGAAACTCACGACCTCGGCGCCGCGCCCACGTGCCTCGTGCAGGTCGCCCAGCATGCGCGGACTGTTGGTGCCACTGTTCTGACCGAAGATGAAGATGGCATCGGCCTGCTTGAAGTCCTCGAGATTGACGGTCGCCTTGCCGATGCCAATCGATTCCGGCAGCGCCCGCGAGGTGGTCTCGTGGCACATGTTCGAGCAGTCCGGGAAGTTGTTGGTGCCATACATGCGCCCGAATACCGAGAACAGGAATGCCGCCTCGTTGGAGGTACGCCCCGAGGTATAGAACTCGACTTGGTTCGGGTCGTCGTAACTCTTGAGACGCTCACCGATCTCGGCGTAGGCCGCCTCCCAGCTGGTGACCTCATAGCGATCCTGTGCCGCGTTATAGCGCAGCGGTTGTGTCAGGCGCCCCTCTTTCTCCAGATGATGGTCTGTCCACTCACGCAATTCACTCAGCGTATTGTTGGCGAACAGCTCATTACTGACACGCTCACGCGTGGCCTCCCACGCCAGGGCCTTGGCGCCGTTCTCACAGAAATTGGCGCCCTTGGGCTTGTCACCATTCGGCCAGGCACAGCTCGGGCAAATAAAGCCATCCGGCTTGTTCATCTTCATCAGGCTGGCATGCCCGGCAATCGGCAGGTGCTCCTGCCAGATGTACTTCTCAACCGCCTTGAGTGATGGCCAGCCCCCACCTGGCGGTCGATCCAACTGGCTGCCCGAAAGTGAGGCGGACAACGCCGGTGCGTGCGACCACTTCGAGCTGAATGAATCGACTGTCGTGGTCTCGTCGTGTGACATGTCAGGACTCCTGGCGGCGCTTGCTCACTTCATCAGTGTCAGTCAAAAGACATCCACCAAAAGAGAAGAGCAAATAGAAGATGGGCGATGACTCATCACTTGCCTCGACGAGACCCTTTTTCAAGGTCGATCGGCGTTGCGCACTTGAACTTCCGCCGATCCGCCACCAGAGTTGTACAGACCTGACACAAGCAAGGCCGCCTGACCAAGTGAGCTATTCCATCAGGATGCGCCACTGGCCTTGCCAAGCAACTCAAGAAGCCAAAGCTGATGAGGAGCCGGACCATGACCATTTTTGAAGCCCTGCGCGAGACGCACGACGAACAACGCCGCCTGCTGGACATGCTGGTACAGACTGAAGGTGACAGCGAACCACGAGATGACCTCTTTGCCCGCGTAAAGGAATCACTCACCAATCACGCTGGTGCCGAGGAGCGTGCGCTTTATATTCCGATGATGGAACACGACATGACGCAGGAGAAGGCGCGTCACAGTGTTGCCGAGCACCATGAGATCGATGAGCTGGTCGAGAAACTCGAAGCGACCGATTACAGCTCGCCGGGTTGGCTGGCAGCGGCTAAGCAGCTCCAGCATCTAGTCACGCATCACCTGGATGAGGAAGAGCAGGAAGTCTTTCAGCTGGCAGGCCGTGTCTTTGATGACGCCACCAAGCAACAGCTGGCAGATGAATATCATCAGGACATGAAGGCACGCGAAGCGGCCTGAGCCAGAATTCAGCATCGAGCCAAGCCGAAAGCGCTCGGCGCTATGGCAAGCTAAACGCTATCGATAACCGCCGATGACGCACACGAAAACGGGCTGACCACATCACGTGGCCAGCCCGTTTTTTCATCCATTCGCGCTGCGGTGAAGGCGCTGCTGTCTCTCACAACATGTGTCACAGCGACTGAAGCGATAGTGATGCCAACACGTCATCAGCAACGAGACACGCGGCCTACTTGCGGCGCGGCGGGCGCGCGGCACCTTTCGATGCCGGTTTTCTGCTCGGGCTGCTTGAGCGTTTGCCATTGCCTTTCCCGGCCTTCGTCTTGTCATCAGGCTTCTCCGCACGCCCTACGTAACGCGCGATCCAGATGGTGTGCTTGGCCCCCGAGGTGCCATGCGCGTAGACCTGACGCGCCTCCGCCTTGAAACCGGCTCGCGACAGGCGCTGCGAGAAGCGCGCATCGGCCGTGGCCGACCACACCGCCAGAATGCCGGCCGGTCGCAGCGCCCTGGCACACACCGCCAGCCCCTCAGCACTATAGAGCCAGTCGTTGTCATCCGCGGTCAGGCCTTCCGGGCCGTTGTCCACATCCAGCATGATGGCATCGAAGCCGCCGGGCGCTTCACGCAGCACCTCGGCCACATCGCGATTCTCGACTGTCGTGCGCGGATCCCGAATCGGGTAGCCCGCCTTGGCGCCCAGCGGCCCGTCATTCCAGGCCACCACTCCCGGCACCAGCTCAGCGACGACCACCTCGGCATCTGCCTTGAAGTGCTTGAGCGCGGCGGCCAGCGTGAAGCCCATTCCCAGACCCCCGATCAGAACGCGCTGCGGCGCCGCCGGCGTGCCGCGACTCTTGAGTAGACCGGCAGGAATCTCTGCCAGCGCATCTTCCGAGCCATGCATGCGGGTATTCATCAGCTGCCCGCCCTTGCCGCTCTCGATCTTGATGACGAAATCCTCGCCATACTCGAACAGACACAACGAATCCGTCGTGCCGGGGATCGGCGCGGTATCGAGCAGCACAAAGCGTTTCATGGCACATCCATAGAAGGAAAAATGATCATCTGTCAGGTGGCTTCGTGGCCATCCTGACTATATTCAACATGACGGACATCTGTACGACATGGGGGAGCGTTAGTCTAACAGTCAGAACCCCGTGGCAGGTATCCGCCTGCGCGAAGGCATGAAGTTTCGCGAAAGCACGATAAAAATGAGAGCATGCGCGCATCAAGGCTGGAAGATATTCGCGAATTCTCTAATACTACCTTTTGAAGAACGCAACACCGTCGTAAAGCAAAGACTCTCAGCACGAACACTCTCAGTACGAACTGTCACCTCAAGACCAATGACTGCTGCGCCAAGGAAAGTGCAGGGCTCACGCCGGCAGATGGGCCACCCCCATCGCCGTCGAGGCAAAGTGACACCGACACCTAGAGAATCACTCAAGATTCCGACTCATCGGAACCCGAAAAGAGGATATTTCGATGCCGCATACCCATCCGGAGCGACTCGCGACGATCAGTGCCAGCCAGGTCGAGGAACACTTTCGCGATCTCCATCCCATCGTGGCGTTGGTTTCAGCCACTCGGTTGCTGCAATTCCTCGAACGGGAAGGTCTGACATTGCATGCACACCGAGCCCTGTGCGCCAGCATCATTCGCAAGGCACTGCCCAGCCTCGAAACTGGCCCCGGGCATGATCCTGCCAATCTGCCAACCCTGCACGGAATAGAACAGACCGAGGAAAGCGAGCCGCGTGTTCCCCTTGCTCAGACCATGGCAGCGGGCGCCAGTACGCCAGCCACCATGCATGACAAGCATGAGGATATCGCCTCCTGACAACCGCCAGGCTTGCCGATAACGAGACACCCTGACGCCCAGCTCCGTTCACACGGGGCTGGGCGCTTTTATATTCCTAAACAAGAAAACAATGATAAGGGGGTTTAATCCGTCACGATCGTCCACAGATCTGTGAGTAGACGTTCAGCGTCTGAAAGCGCATCAGCGCATTCACGATCAACGAACCGGAGGTGACGGCATGACTCAGCAACAGCCCCCACAGCATCAGAACCATCAACCGGGCGATGAACATCGCATGGAACCCAAGCCCGAATACATCCGCGAGAGCTATCGCGGCAGCGGTAAACTGCTGGGCAGGGTGGCAGTCATCACCGGTGGTGACAGCGGTATCGGCCGCGCCGCCGCCGTACACTTCGCACGCGAGGGTGCCGATTGTCTGATCACGCATTTGGGCAGTGAAGAAGTCGATGCGGAAGAAACCATTCGCCTGATCGAAGCCGAAGGTAGGCGCGGGCGTCGAATCGCTGGCGATATCGGCGACTCGGCCTTCTGTCGCAAGGTCATCGAAGGTGCGCTGGAAGAGTTCGGTCAGCTCAATATTCTGGTCAACAATGCCGCTGAGCAGTATGACTGGGATGACGTGACCGAGATCGATGACGAGCAGCTGGAGCGCACCTTCAAGACCAACCTCTTCAGCCATTTCTATCTGATCAAGGCCGCCGTGCCGCATCTCTCCAAAGGCGATTCCATCATCGCCACCTCGTCCGTCAATGCCTTCAAGGGCAATGACAGCCTGATCGATTACAGCGCCACCAAGGGTGCCATCCAGGGGCTGGTGCGCTCACTTTCCGGCACGCTGATGGACCGCGGCATTCGCGTCAACGCCGTCGCCCCTGGTCCTGTCTGGACACCACTGATCCCCGCCAGCTTCGATGACGACAAGGTGGCCAGTTTTGGTGAACAGGTCCCGATGGAGCGCCCCGGCCAGCCAAGCGAAATGGGCCCGGCCTACGTCTATCTGGCCAGCGAAGACTCAAGCTACATGACAGGCCAGACGATTCACCTCAATGGCGGCGTCGTACTCAATACCTGATCGCAGACCTTCAGCACACACCTGAGCAAGCCAGGTGTGATGCGACATGCTCGATACGAAACAGGCCGCCCCATCTTGGGCGGCCTGTTTCGCATAGGGGCCTGCTCATGGAAGACGCACCGCGCCTCAGCGCTTGATCCGCGTTCAAGCCCCCTCTTCTATCCGCGGCAGTATCAGGCCCTCCTGTTTGTCCGTATCAGTCATTTCAGTCGGCTGAAAACCAGTGGCCTCTCTATTCTGGTAGCAGCCACAGGCGTTGCCTGTGGAAAGGACTGAGCGTTACCCGCTCTGCAGGAGGCAAGCATGTCCAAGCTGATTCTCTCACTGGATGGCGGTGGCATTCGCGGCGCGGCCACCGCTCAGTTTCTGATGCGTATCGACACTGCGCTCCGGGATGACCACCAGACCACACTGCGTGACCGTGTCGATTTCTACGCAGGTACCAGTACCGGCAGCCTGATTGCGCTGGCACTGGCTACCACTGACATGAGCCTCGATGACATCAATGGGCTGTACAGCACGACCAATGCCAGAAAGATCTTTGCCGACAACCGGGGCTGGTTCGAGCTCGATGGCATCAATGCACCCAAGTACGAAGCCAAGGGCAAGACCTCGTTACTCAAGAAGCACCTGGGTCAGGCCAAGCTCAGGGATGTTTCCGCAGGCAAGCAGGTACTCGTCGTCACCTATGGGATCGAGAGGCGCCGCCCGCATGTGCTGAAGTCTAGCAAGCGCGAGCATCACAAACTGCTGTCCTGGCAGGTAGCAGATGCCTCAAGCGCTGCTCCCACCTACTTCCCGACACGTGATATGAAGCTCGGGCCGGACAACGAGCAGACCTGGCTGATCGATGGTGGCGTCGTTGCCAACAACCCCACCATGTGCGCCATCGCTGAGGCTTGCCGATTATGGCCAGATGAGTCTCGCCGCGTGCTGTCGATCGGCACCGGGACCCGCACGCGCAAGATCAATGGCCCGGATTCACAGCACTGGGGCGCGATACAGTGGATGCTGGAAGGCAGCCTGATCGATGTGCTGTCTGATGAGAAGGTAGTCGGCTATCAGGCCATCACCATCTCGCCGCCAGGCAGCTATATCCGCGTCAATGCCGAGATGCGCCCGCAACCAGGGATGCCGAAGTCACCTGACGATGCGATGGACGACATCAGCGCGACCAACATCAAGCACTTGAAGGCGATGGGCGATTTCTGGTTCGAGCAATACGGTGAAGCGGTGCTGGCCCTGATCATCGATAACTACCAGGGCCCCTCGTTGGATCGCATCGACCCCCTGACTGGCAAGCCGGAAGCCTATCAACCCGAATAGCCGTGCCACGAAAGACAGGGAGCTGTACACATCAGTGCATCTCCCTGTCGTTCGTGAATCACTGGCTGATACAGCAGAGCTTAAAACAAGAGATATGTGGCGTAGCCAGCAATCATTGCCATGGCGAAGATGACTGCCACGAAAGCGAGAATCAGCTGAAGTGGACCCCATCCTTTGGACCACCTGACGGGTCGTCTAAGCTCGGATCAG
>NZ_JARWKS010000033.1:0-14846 GCF_029846405.1 Cobetia sp. 29-18-1 | reverse complement strand
CACGCTCTCCCTAAAGATAGGTCAGAACGTGTCAACTATATTCAGGACGGGACACTGATGTGAAAAAGGCCGCCCACTCGGGCGGCCTTTGCATGTCGTCATGCACGGATCAGCCTGGCATGGCCGCAAGATGGCAGCCGAGGGAGGTCATGAGTTGTTATCACCGATGCCCGGATGTAAAACGGCTGTAGGCTTGGTGATACGTCGCGTTACATGGGTGTAAAAACAACGGCTTGTGTCATAGTTCAGCGTTTTACGGCTGATACACTGCACCGTCACTCAGATCATGCCCAGAGGCTGACTAATGACGGATTCTTCCCGGACTGTTTCGTCCGGCTCCGCCACACCGGTAAATCCCCCCGCTGAACCCGCCCACACCCCGCAAGGTATCGACTGGCCCGTCTTCATCATCAGTGGTGGCGTATTGGCAGTGTTTGCCATCGCCGCATTGGTGGATCTCGACGCTGTCTCCGCGCTCATCCAGAGTGCCTTCGGTGTCTCGACCCAATACTTCGGTGCCTACTGGCAAGCGCTGATGCTGGCGACCTTCGTCATCGCCATCGTGCTGACCATCGGCCGTACCGGACGGGTGCGCATGGGCGGGCTGGCGGCGCCAGATATCTCGACGCTGCGCTGGATGGCCATCATCCTGTGCACGTTGCTGGCGGGTGGTGGTGTCTTCTGGGCAGCGGCAGAGCCGATCGCTCACTTCACCTCGCCGCCGCCGGTATTCGGCGCGGACGCCCCGACGGGCAATGCCGATGCCGCCTACAACGCGCTGGCGCAGAGCTTCATGCACTGGGGCTTTCTGGCCTGGGCGATGCTCGGCAGCCTGACCGGCATCATCTTCATGTACCTGCACTACGAGAAGGGCCTGCCGCTCAAGCCGCGCACGCTGCTCTATCCGCTGTTCGGCGACCGCGTCATGCGTGGCCCCATCGGTGCGCTGGTCGATGCCTGCTGCGTGCTGGCAGTGGTGGCCGGTACCGTCGGCCCCATCGGCTTCCTCGGCCTGCAGGTCAGCTATGGCCTCAATGCGCTGTTCGGCATTCCCGATACCTACGCGACCCAGCTCACGCTGCTGCTCGTACTGACCGTCATCTATACCCTGTCGGCCGTCAGCGGCGTGACCCGTGGCATCCAGTTCCTGAGCAGCACCAACGTCCTGCTCGGCGGCGCGCTGCTGCTGTTCATCCTGATCATGGGCCCGACCGGCTTCCTGCTCGAAGCCTTCCCGCAGGGCCTGGTGCGCTACGTCGGTGACTTCGTCGCCATGTCTTCCTTCCGGGGTGACGATGGCTGGCTGAATGGCTGGACGCTGTTCTTCTGGGGCTGGTTCATCGGCTATGGTCCGCTGATGGCGATGTTCGTGGCGCGTATCTCGCGTGGCCGCACCCTGCGTCAGATGGTGCTGCTGATCGCGGTCATCTCGCCGCTGGTCACCTGCCTGTGGTTCACCATCATTGGTGGCAGCGGCTTGGCCTTCGAGCTGAGCAACCCGGGCAGCGTCTCCGGTCCGTTCACCGGCTTCAATCTGCCGGCAGCGCTGATCGCCATCACCCAGCAACTGCCGTTCGGCTTCACCATCTCGGTGCTGTTCCTGGTGCTGACCACGCTGTTCGTCGCCACTACCGGTGACTCGATGACCTACGCGGTCTCGATGGTGATGAGTGGCCACGACAATCCGCCGCGCGGCGTGCGCGTGTTCTGGAGCCTGATGATGGGCGTGGTCGCGGCGCTGCTGATCTCGATGGGCGATGGCGGCATCAACGCGCTGCAATCCTTCATTGTCGTCACCGCCGTGCCGGTGTCGCTGATTCTGCTGCCCAGCCTGTGGAACGCTCCGCTGATTGCCCGCCGCATGGCGCGCGAGCAGGGCGTCTGATCGACTCCGTTCGAAAGCCATGCGCGTCTCGCACCATCAAAAACGCCGCCCCGAGGGGCGGCGTTTTCGTGTCTGGCGATCAGTCGTCAGCCATCAGACGCTGACGTTCAGCGTCACATCGATGTTGCCACGCGTCGCGTTGGAGTACGGGCACACCTGATGCGCCTTCTCGACCAGCGCATCCGCCTCGGCCTTGTCCATGCCCGGCAGGCTGATATCCAGCGCCACCTCGATACCGAAACCGGCCGGAATCTGGCCGATGCCCACCTTGCCAGTGATCTCCAGGCCTTCCGGCAGCGTCACGCCGTCAGTGCTGGCCACGTGCTTCATGGCACCGATGAAGCAGGCAGAGTAACCCGCCGCGAACAGCTGCTCCGGGTTGGTACCTTCACCGCCACCACCACCCAGCTCCTTCGGCGTGCTCAGGGTGACATCCAGCGCCCCATCGGAAGAACGCGACTTGCCCTCACGACCCCCAGTGGTAGTGGCTTCTGCACGGTACAGCACTTGTTCGATAGACATGCCTGACTCCTTGAGCGGAAAAGCCCTCAGCCGAGGGATGGAAACAAGATGGCGCTTGTCGGGCAGAGTTTCAATTGCTGAGGGACGGGTGCCAGACATTCACAGCAGGTGCGCGCGATAGCTCTGCGGGTTGAGCGTCAATTGCGGGTAGAGGTCGCCCCTCAAGCAGTACATGTTGGGCTGGGTTAAGAAGCTAAAGATGCGGAAAAGATGGTAGTGCTCAGGATTGGCTTGCGAGCACTTGAGTTCATTTGGCGTGATGAAAAAAGCGCACTCTTTGGCAAATGCCGTTGTCTTCACCTCGATCCAACGCTCGCGTCCATCCGCATCAAAGGACAGGACGTCATAGCCCAAGCCATCGCCCTGGGTTTCCGCCACATGCTCGACCTTCTCGGCCAGCGATGTGTGGCCTTCTTTTCTAAGGCGCATCTTCTCAAAGGCCACCACAAAGCGCTCGCCAGCACTCCCCAGTGCATGGTTGCGGGCTTCTCGCGCCAAGTAGTCGCGCTTAACCGGCGTGGGCGTCGCGTAACGCTGTTTGGCTTCCTGCACGCTGGTCTGAGGCGTCTTAGATTCCGGTGGCGTGACAATGATGGAAGTATCTTTGGGGGCCGGTGCATCAATGACCGGCCGGTCTGCTGCATTGCGTGCTGCCTGATCGAATAGCTCAGTACGCAGTAGGTGGCGTTCAACAACATCGACCAGCATGCCCTGATAGTTACTCCTCGGCTTGTAGCCGTTGATATAGGGGCAGTCGGCATCGCGCAGCACGGCACTGATATTTTGGTGCTTAAATTCGATAGAAGCCTTTGAGCGATTATTTAATTTCTCGGCAAGCTCACGATTGTGGTCCTTTTTCACGTAATGCTGGCCGCAAAGTTCTGCAACCAGCATCTTCTTGTACGTTTCGACAATCGCTGTGACTTCTTCACCACTCCATGGTTCGGGTCTGCTCATCCGGCTAACTCCTTTGGCGGGATATCACTCGATATTCTGAATCTGCTCGCGCATCTGTTCGATCAGCACCTTGAGCTCGACGGCGCAGCGGGTGGTGTCGGCGACGACGGACTTGGAGGAGAGGGTGTTGGCTTCGCGGTTGAGTTCCTGCATCAGGAAGTCGAGGCGGCGGCCGATGGGGCCTTTCTGGGTGAGCTGACGACGGACTTCGCCGACGTGGGTGTCGAGGCGGTCGAGTTCTTCGTCGACGTCGGCTTTCTGGGCCATCAGGGTCAGTTCGGCTTCCAGGCGTTGCGGGTCGAGGGTGGCGCGGACTTCTTCGAGGCGAGCGAGCAGGTTCTCGCGCTGACGGGCGAGGATGTCGGGCATCAGGCGGCGGACTTCGGCGACGTGGGTATCGACGCCATCGAGGCGTGCGCTGATCAGCTCGGCGAGGCGTTCGCCTTCGCGGGCGCGGCCTTCGATGTGCTCGTCCAGCGCGCGCTTGAACAGGCTGAGGGCATCGGCCTTGATGCGTTCTTGATCGGCGCCTTCGCGCACCAGCACGCCGGGGTAGTCGAGCAGGGCGAGGCGTGAGGGCTGCGGGGCGTCCGGGCAGTGCTGGCCGACTTCGGCGAGTACGCGGCTGAGTTCACCCAGGCGTCTGGCATCGACGGCGAGGCTGTCGGCACCGGCTTCGGCGTCAAAGCGCAGCGAGAGTTCGACCTTGCCGCGGTTGAGGCGCTTGCGCAGGCCTTCGCGGAAGGCGCTTTCGAGTTCGCGCAGGCTGTCGGGCAGGCGGAAGTGCGGTTCGAGATAGCGCTGGTTCACCGAGCGCAGCTCCAGCGTCAGGGTGCCGTAGTCGGCTTCATGGGTCTGGCGGCTGAAGGCGGTCATGCTGTGGACCATGACGTGCTCCTTGTCGGTTGGCTGTCAGAAGAGGGGCGGTGCATGAGCGACCGCGCTGATAGCCTGAAGTGTACGCGTGCCGCTCTTGAGCGCCCAGTGATCAGGAGCAGGTCCGGCCCGCGCGGTGCGAAGGTCGTCGCCCGTGGCTGCGGCGTGTAGACTCTGGCCTCCCGAATACTGCTACAAGGAATCCCCATGAGCGAAGCCAACGTGACCCGTCCCAGTGGCCGTACCCCGGAGCAGCCGCGCGAGATCCGCCTGACCCGTGAGTTCACTCGTCACGCCGAGGGTTCGGTGCTGGTGGAGTTCGGGGAGACCCGCGTGCTGTGCACCGCCTCTGTCGTGGCTGGCGTGCCGCGCTGGCTGCGCGGTTCCGGCAAGGGCTGGCTGACCGCCGAGTACGGCATGCTGCCGCGTGCGACCCATACCCGTAATGATCGTGAAGCGGCGCGTGGCAAGCAGGGTGGCCGTACGGTGGAGATCCAGCGTCTGATCGGCCGTGCGCTGCGCGCTGCGGTAGATCTCAAGAAGCTGGGCGAATACACCATCACCATCGATTGCGATGTGCTGCAGGCCGATGGCGGCACGCGTACCGCGGCGATCACCGGTGGCTGTGTGGCACTGGTCGATGCGCTGCAGGGCCTGCAGCGTGAGCGCAAGATCAAGACCGACCCGCTGGTGAGTCTGGTCAGCGCCGTGTCGGTCGGCATCTACAAGGGCGTGCCGGTCACCGATCTCGACTATCCGGAAGACAGCAAGGCCGATACCGACATGAATGTCGTGATGGCCGAAGGCAAGGGGCTGATCGAGGTGCAGGGCACGGCCGAAGGCGCGGCCTTCGATCGCGCTGAGCTCAATGCCCTGCTGGATCTCGCCGAGCGTACCGGTGAGCAGCTGTTCGCCGCGCAGCGCGCCGCACTCGGCATGCCGGCCGACGCCTGAGTTCTGCGACATGAGCGCTTGATGCCAGACAGAAAACGCCCCCACCGCTTGCGCGATGGGGGCGTTTTCGTCAGTGCCCGAAGGCACATCATGCGACTGGCAGGGTGGCCCGAGGCCGAACGCTCAAGGGGTGACAGCGTGCATCACAGCTCGAGGTCGTACTCGACGATGACCGGTGCGAACTCGCTGAAGGTGGCATCGGTGTCGATCCAGGCGTCCTTGATGTGACGACGCAGGTTCGGGTCGATGACCTGATAGTCGAGGCGCCAGCCTTCCTGACGGGCGCGCGGCTGGTCACTGTCCAGCGCTGGCCACCAGGAGTACTGGTCGGCATCGCGATTGACTTCGCGGAAGGCGTCGATGAAGCCGATCGGGCCGAAGACCTGATCCATCCATGCGCGTTCTTCCGGCTTGAAGCCCGGCGTCATCTGATTGTCGGACCAGTTGGCGAGGTCGACAGTCTTGTGGGCCACATGCCAGGTGCCGCAGATCATGTAATCACGACGCTTGCGGCGCAGCTTGCTGAGGTATTCCTGATACTGCTCCATGAAGGCGCCCTTGGCAGCCGGATCACTTCCGTCAGGCATCAGGAAAGAGCAGATGCTGAAGCGGTCGTAATCGGCCTGCAGGTAGCGGCCTTCGTTATCGCACTGCTCGAAGCCCAGTCCATACATGATGGCCTTGGGGATCTGGCGGCAATAGAGGCCAACCCCTGAGAAGCCGTCTTTTTCGGCGTCCAGGAAGTAGCCTTCGTACCCTTCCGGGTAGAGGATGCTGTCGTCGAGCTCGAAGCTCTTGGCCTTGAGGTTCTGGATGCAGACGACGTCGGCGTCCTGACTGGCAAGCCAGTCGAGGAAGCCGCGGCTGACCGCTTCTCGAATACCATTGACGTTAACTGTAGCGATTTTCATACGTGGTCCCTGGTTCGTCGCGCCTGTATGATACCCGAGCTTTAGACGATTTGGTAAATGGCTAACGAATTCAAAGGTGATATCGGATGCAGGACTACCAGCGGGAGTTCATTGAGTTTGCCATCGAGCAGGACGTGCTGCGGTTTGGCGAGTTTACGCTCAAGTCCGGGCGGGTGAGCCCCTACTTCTTCAATGCTGGTCTATTCCGCTCCGGACAGGCCCTGGCGCGTCTGGGACGCTTCTATGCGCGTGCCATCGTCGAATCAGGCCTGGAGGCCGATGTGCTGTTCGGCCCGGCGTACAAGGGTATCCCGCTGGGTGCCGTGACGGCCGTGGCGCTGGCTGATCATCATGATCGTGACATGCCGTTCACCTTCAATCGCAAGGAAGCCAAGACCCACGGTGAAGGGGGCTCGTTGGTCGGCGCGCCCCTCGAAGGCCGCGTGATGATCATCGACGATGTCATCACCGCCGGCACCGCCATCGGCGAAGTGATGGAGATCATCCACGCCGAGAGTGCCAAGGCGGCGGGTGTCGTGATCGCACTGGACCGTCAGGAGCGCGCTCCCGATGGTCAGGGAGGCCTGAAGGCGAACAGCGCCATTCAGGAAGTGGAGGCACGTTTCTCCATGCCCGTGGTCAGTATCGTGACGCTCGACCAGGTGCTCGAATATCTGGAACAATACGCACAGCAGGAACTGTCTGGGCATGCGGTCGCGATTCGCGACTACCGTGCGCAATACGGTCTCCAGGGCGCCTGAGAGCGTTCATGACCCGCGCAGCATTACCTTCCCAGTCACGTACAGAGGTGCATACATGACAGCTCACCGTAACATTCTCGGCCTTTCGGCAGCCATCCTCGCTGCCAGTCTGTCCGCCCCGGCCATGGCCGGCAACGCTGACCTCAACCTGAATACTGAAGCCGTTCAGGGCGAAATCAATGGCGAGATCGGCAATGGCGTCCAGCTCGGCGGCGGTATCCTGTCCAGCGATGACCACGATGACGTCACGGCCGGTCACGTCCAGCTGCTGGGCACCGAGCGCACCAGTGAATACGACGTGGGCCTCGGCGCACGCTGGAGCCAGTACGACACCGACCACGGTGACGGCGGCGGTCTGGGCCTCGGCGGCTACGGCTACTACTACCTGCCGGGCGCACCGCGCGTCTCGCTGGGTGGCTACGGCTACGTGACCCCGGACGTCGCGACCAGCAACGACCTCGAGCACAGCTACGAATACGGCCTGCGCGCACGGTATCAGGTCATCGACAACGTCGAAGGCTATGTCGGCTACCGCAAGGTGAAGGCCGACTTCGAGAACCGTGACGAACGCACGCTGGATTCCGGCCCGCTGGTCGGCATGCGTCTGCAGTTCTGAGGCGGGTTCTCGGCAACGCGTGCTCCGCGTGAGTCACGCATTGCGGTAAGATGGCGGGCCCTTCGGGGCCCGCTTTGCGTTGTCATGGCCAGGTGAGCATCGCCGGCCAGCCCCCTGTTTTCGCCCTCTGCCGCGAGTCTGCTCATGCTCGATATCGTGCTCTATCAGCCCGAGATTCCGCCCAATACCGGCAACATCATCCGGCTGTGTGCCAATACCGGTTATCGCCTGCATCTGATCGAGCCGTTGGGGTTCGAGCTGGATGACAAGCGCCTGCGCCGCGCCGGTCTCGATTATCATGAGTGGGCACGTGTGCAGCGCCATGCCAGCCTCGATGACTTCGTGGCAAGCGTGACACCTTCGCGGGTCTTCGCGCTCTCGACGCGTGGGCGCACCGCGCCGCATGAGGCCAGCTTCCAGGCCGGTGATGCGCTGGTGTTCGGCCCCGAGACCCGCGGCCTGCCACAGGCGATGCTCGACAGCCTGCCCCGCGAGCAGGTGTTGCGCCTGCCGATGCTGGCCGACAGCCGCAGCATGAACCTGTCGAATGCCGTCGCCGTGGTCGTCTATGAAAGCTGGCGTCAGCTCGATTTCGCCGGCGCCGCAATTCTCGATTGATCGGCCAGCCCTCGATTGACCGACCATCGCCCGCGTGAGATGCATTTCCGCTCCCTTTCTTCGCCCAGCAGGACACCGTGATGACCGAGATCCGTGATCGCCTCGCCAAGCTCAACCCCCGCCAGCAGGAAGCCGTGCGCGCCATCGATGGCCCCTGTCTGGTACTGGCCGGTGCCGGATCAGGCAAGACCAGCGTGATCACGACCAAGATCGCCTATCTGGTGCAGGAATGCGGCATGAAGGCACGCAACATCGCCGCCGTGACCTTCACCAACAAGGCGGCGCGCGAGATGAAGGAGCGTGTCGGCAAGATGCTCAAGGGTCGCGAGGGCCACGGGCTGATCGTCTCGACCTTCCACACCCTCGGCCTGACCATCATCCGCGGCGAGCTGAAGACGCTGGGCTACAAGCCGGGCTTCTCGCTGTTCGACACCGATGACGCCAAGGTGTTGATCAAGGAGCTGATGCACAAGGAAGCCGACTCCGACGCCGAGCAGATCAATGCGGTGCAGAGTCAGATTTCCACCTGGAAGAATGACCTGATCCTGCCCGGGGCGGCGCTGTCGCATGCCGAGGATGAAGACGCCCAGTACGCCGCGGTGATCTACGAGGCCTACAACCGGCACCTCAAGGCCTACAACGCGGTCGACTTCGATGACCTGATCCTGCTGCCGGTGGTGCTGTTCCGTGATCACCCCGAGGTACTGGCGCGCTGGCAGCGGCGCATCCACTACATGCTGGTCGATGAGTATCAGGACACCAACATCAGCCAGTACCTGCTGGTGAAGATGCTGATGCAGGAGCGCCAGACCTTCACGGTGGTGGGCGATGATGACCAGTCGATCTACGCCTGGCGTGGCGCACGCCCCGAGAACCTCGTCACCCTCGGTGAGGACTTCCCGCGCCTGAACCTGATCAAGCTGGAGCAGAACTATCGCTCCACCGGCATCATCCTGCGCGCGGCGAACACCCTGATCGCCAACAATCCCCACGTCTACGACAAGACGCTGTGGTCGCAGATGGGCGATGGCGACCCGATCCGCATCATCATGAATCGCAACGAAGAGGCCGAGGCCGAGCGCGTGGCGGGCGAGATCCTCACGCGGCGCATCAAGGAAGGCGCCGAATGGCGTGATTTCGCGGTGCTCTATCGCGGCAACTTCCAGGCGCGTCTGCTGGAGCTCAAGCTGCAGCACTACCAGATTCCCTACAAGCTTTCCGGCGGCACCTCCTTCTTCGGGCGCAACGAGATCAAGGACGCGATGGCCTACCTGCGTCTGCTGATCAATCCGGCGGACGACAACGCCTTCCTGCGCATCGTCAACGTGCCGCGGCGTGAAGTCGGGCCGGGCACGCTGGAGAAGCTGGCCAACTACGCCACCGGGCGTGGCGTGTCGCTCTATGCCGCCTGCAGCGAGATGGGCCTGCGCGAGCAGCTCAGTGAGCGGGCGCTGGACCGCCTCGGCCGCTTCACCCACACGCTGGACCGCGTGCGCCGCGAGATGGACGCCGGCCAGTCGATCAGCGCGATCCGCGAGCTGTTCCGCGAGGTGGATTACGAAGGCTGGCTGTATCAGAACGCCAGTGCGCCCAAGATCGCCGAGCGGCGCATGGCCAACGTCTGGATCCTGGTCGATCAGCTCGAGAAGTCGATCAGCGGCAATCCGCAGGAAGAGGTGGAGGAGTTGGAGGGCAGCGAGGCGATGATCGGCGATACCGAGACCGGCGATGTCGCGGCGGCCATCTCGCGTCTGGTGCTGCGCGACATCCTCGAGCAGCAGGCCGAGGAGGATGACTCCGACCGCGTGCAGCTGCTGACGCTGCATGCCTCCAAGGGCCTGGAGTTTCCGCATGTCTACGTGCTGGGGCTGGAGGAGGATCTGCTGCCGCACCGCAATTCCATCGAGATGGACACGGTGGAGGAGGAGCGGCGCCTCGCCTACGTGGGTATCACTCGTGCCCGCCGTACGTTGGTGCTGACTCTGGCGCGTCAGCGCAAGACCTACGGCGAGATGATGGACTGCGTGCCGAGCCGCTTCCTGGATGAGCTGCCGCCGGAAGACCTCGAGTGGGAAGGGCGGGCCGACAAGCCGCAGGATCAGGAGAAGAAAGTGGCCCGCGGGCGGGATGCCATCGCGGGCCTGCGTTCGCTGCTGGGCTGATGTTTACTGTCGGGTACTGCGCGCTGAGACTCAGCGCACGGAGTCGAGCAGGTAATCCACCGCGGCCTTTACTTCCTCATCGGAAAGCGCCGGGTTGCCGCCCTTGGCCGGCATGGCATTGAAGCCTTCGATGGCGTGGGTGTAGAGCGTCTCGTCGCCCTTGGAGAGGCGGCCTTCCCAGTCGCCGGCCTCGCCCAGGCGCGGGGCACCGGCGGCGCCAGTGGTGTGACAGGCCATGCAGATGCCACCGTAGACCTTCTCGCCGTCTATCGCGCTGGCGGCACTGGCTTGCCCGCCAGCGCCGCTGTCCGTCGGCTGCGAGCTCGCTGCCGAGCTATCACCGGCGCAGGCATCGCCCTTCACGCATAGCTCGCCCACCGGCTTGAGTCGCTCGGCAATCGCCTCGCGGGAGTTGTCTGCGGCCTGTGCGGACGCGCTGACAAGCACGCTGAACAGCATCGCGCTCAATGAGAGTGACAGGAAAGAGCGCTTGAGGGGAAAAGCAGCTGGCCGGCGAGCTTGCATGGCGTGCACCTTTTGGGGCTGTGTATCGAGCCAGTATAGCGCTCGCCGGAGGCGCAGCAACCGCGTGGCTGGCGGGATATCTCGACATCGTAGAATCAAGACGTTACCATAAGCGCGCCTCGGTTCACTGCAACCTTGGCATGCGCGCCCATAGCTCAGCTGGATAGAGTACTGCCCTCCGAAGGCAGGGGTCGCAGGTTCAAATCCTGCTGGGCGCGCCAACGAATTCCCGTCACCGGCACCATTGCCGGTCGACACCCGAAAAGCCCTCGTACCTCACGGTGCGGGGGCTTTTTGCATTGCGGCGCGCAGCGGCGCAGGCGACTTTCTTTGACGTCATCAAACGAGTGTTCTAAAACGGGATGAGCTACGCTGGCGCTTCTGCTCGCGCCGGTCGCTACCGCCTGGTACGCCATACTCGTGGCTGTCTGCCTTCGCTGCTGGCTTCTCCGGCCCTCACTGGATGTTCTCATGACGACTGCCGCCCCTGTTGATCCTGCCTCGCCTGAGTCTGCTACCTCGGCCGAATCTGCTACCTCGTCTAATGAGAGCAGCGAGACTGCCACTCGGGAAATCACGCGCATGCAGGCGCTGCTGGAAGACCAGCGCGCCGCCTACGGCCTGTCGCCGATGCCCAGTGCCGACGAGCGCCAGGCCTGGCTGACCTCGCTGCGTGATGCGCTCAAGTCACACGAGGAGGCCCTGATCGCGGCGATCAGCGCCGATTTCGGTCACCGCAGCGCCCATGAAACGCGTCTGGCCGAACTGGTACCGAGCTACGAAGGCATTCGTCATGCACGCCGTCACCTGAAGGGCTGGATGAAGCCCTCGAAGCGTCATGTCAGCGCCGCCTTCCAGCCGGCCTCTGCGCGCGTCGTCTATCAGCCGCTGGGCGTGGTCGGCATCATCGTGCCCTGGAACTATCCCCTCTATCTGGCGATCGGCCCCTTGATCAGCGCCCTGAGTGCCGGCAATCGGGTGATGATCAAGATGAGCGAGTTCACCCCCGAGACCGCCGAGGCGCTGCGCGTGATGCTGCTCGATGCCTTCGATGAGGAGCAGGTGGCCGTGGTGATCGGTGAGGCCGATGTGGCGGCGGCCTTCTCGGCCTTGCCCTTCGACCACCTGCTGTTCACCGGCAGCACGGCGGTCGGCAAGCATGTGATGCGCGCCGCGGCGGACAACCTGACCCCCGTGACGCTGGAGCTGGGCGGCAAGTCGCCGGTGATCATGTCGCGTGAACTGATGGCGGATGAGGCGCAGCGTCGTGAAGCGGCCGGGCGGCTGGCCTTCGGCAAGGGCATGAACGCCGGCCAGACCTGCGTCGCGCCGGACTATGTGCTGTGCAGTGAGGACCAGGTCCCGCTGCTGGTCACGGCGCTGGGTGAGGCCTTCCAGCGCTTCTATCCGCGCTTCTGCGAGACGCAGGACTATTCGCGCATCATCAATCAGCGTCAGTACCAGCGCTTGCGAGAGGTGCTCGAGGACGCCCTGGCGAAGGGTGCGACACTCAGGCCTCTGGTCGACAGTCCCGACTGGAATGACCCGCAGCTGGTCGAGAAGCGTCTGATGCCGCCGCTGGCGTTGCTCGGTGTGACGGATGAGATGCGCGTGATGCAGGAGGAAATCTTCGGCCCGCTGCTGCCGATCGTCGGCCTGTCGGACCCGGGGGCAACGGATGAGGCGGAGGGCGAGACGAGTGTGAAGGACACGTTGCTGGAGGCACCGGCGGATGCGCTGTCCGTCGCGATGGCCTATGTGAACGCTCGGCCCCGGCCGCTGGCGCTGTATTACTTCGGCCACGACAAGCACGAACAGCAGCGCGTCACCGAAGGCACGCATGCGGGCGGAATGTGTCTGAACGACACCCTGCTGCATGTGGCGCAGGATGACATGCCGTTCGGCGGCATCGGGCCGTCCGGGATGGGCCATTATCATGGCAAGGAAGGCTTCCAGACGCTCAGCAAGGCCAAGGGAATCTTCGCCAAGGGGCGCATGAATGGCGCGCGGCTGATGTATCCGCCCTATGCCGATGGGCCGACTGCGCGCGCCATCCATGGTCTTATCCGCCGCCTGCTGATGCGCTAGGCGCTGTCAGCGGTGCAGGTCGCCTGCGCTTTCCGGCTGGTAATGCAGCGCCTCGATACGCACCTCATGCAGGCTGCCATCCGGCAGCCGCCACTCGATGAGGCTGCCGACCTTGAGGCCGAGCAGGGCAGCTCCCAGTGGCGCCAGCACCGACAGGCCATCCTGCTGGCCGGGCAGCGTATGCGGATAGACCAGCGTACGCACCAGAGTCTGCTGGCGAGTCAGGTCCGTGAACTCCACGCGGCTGTTCATGCTGACGATATCGGCGGGCACCTCGTGAGGCTCGACGACCTCGCCGCGCTCCAGCTCATCCTCAAGCTGTTCTGCCACCTGACGGTCGGCGGCGGCAACGCGATCAATCAGGCGCTCGAGGCGTTCGGCGTCCAGACGATTGATGATGATCGAGGGAAGTGTGGCCATGAGACCTCCTGTCAGTCGTGGTGTCAGCCCCTTGCGAGCAAGGCCTTGCGGGACACCAAAAAAACAGCCCTCCGCCGGGAAGGGCGAAGGACTGTGTGCAGAAGTCATCATATAAACTTCGCTCGGCGATGGATAGCCCATTCAGGCAACTGAGGTCAGCGCGAGGGCAGACCCGCTCACTCCCGCGTCAGGCGCTGGAGCTGACGAACAGCCAGTCAGTGATCTCGTCGCGATTGAGCACGACCAGCTGCTGGGCGCGCGGAGACTCTTCCAGGTGGTCCGGATTGATGCCCAGCTCGCGCAGGACGTATTGCACCAGAGCGCCGCGTGTCGGCAGGTGCAGCTCGCCATCCACCATGCCGTGGTCCTGCTCTATCAGGCCGCGCTCGGCGGGCGTCAGGCGCGGGTCGGCGCCCAGCTTCAAGGTGACGCGCGTCTCCCAGCCTTCATCGCACTCGCGCTGGCTGCCCTCGAGGGCTTCACCGAACAGCTCCGGCACCGCGCGGAATCGAGACAGCACGAAGTCACGAAAAGCCCGGTTCTTCTCGCAGAAGGCGCGCACATGCCAGCGGCCAGCGGCGTAGACCAGCGTATGCGGACACAGGATGCGCTCCTCCCCCTGGGGAGAGTTGAGAGAGGCATAGGTCACCTCGAGACGCGCGCCCTGACTGGCGGCTTCAATCAAGGCCCTGACCACCGGCGGACTGGCGCTGCGTGACGGCAGGCGCAGGGCCTCGGTGTTTGCCTGGCCTAGCCCCAACCCGGTGAAATGCGGATTCAGATTGTCGTGATTGCCCAGCAATTGCAGGTATTCATCGACCTCACCCCGCGTCAACATGGGGCAGAAATTCGCCGACGGACGGTAGCCCTTGATGACGGGGTCATACTCGAGATTGTTCTCGGCGACCGTCTCGCGGTAGGTCTTCATGACGCGCGAGGCTTGCTGTCTGGCGATACCGAAGGCGTTGCCCAGATGACGCGAAGTGACTCGCCCCTCCCACAAGGCGATGATCTCGATCAGGCGGTAACGCGCCAGCGTGTCCCATGGCAGGACTTCGAGGCGTTGCTTGATGCTCATTGCTGAATCCTTTCATACGGGTCTTCTGGAGCGTATTCGTGACGCATTGCACACACCTGGCTTGGCAATGGCGACACATGGCGAGTGCTCACGAGGATCGGTAAGAGGACCCTGCTCCGGGTGGCGTGTGGCGAACAAGTCTTCGTTAACTGCAGGATATGCATAAAGAAAGCTCCGGCAGAAGATACCTGCTCCGTTGCGTTGACCCTAGTGACTGCGCATCGACGTCTCGTTTTTGCGTCGTCCAAACGCGACGCATCATTAGAATTCGACGATTTATCCTCGCTCGGTGACGTGTGATTGCGCGCTATCAATAGATCAAGACATTACGTTGCGCAGGGGCGTTGGCCGCGTGTGGCATGCTCTGAATGAAGACGCTATATGCGCAACACGAATATGCCTCATATAACCCTCATTTAAGTGTTAGGGAAACACTGCACAAATCCTGCCGTTGGTGCCTGATCGCCACCGAC
>NZ_JARWKS010000032.1:0-16420 GCF_029846405.1 Cobetia sp. 29-18-1 | reverse complement strand
CCTGGTCGGTATGATCAGAGCTTAGCGCCTGGTCCGAATTCTGGGGTCCACTTCAATGGCAAGCCCGCAGTTGATGAATCACTTGGTAGCGCAGCTTAGGTACCGGGTCTGAAGGCCGATAGGGAGCCCAAAAGCTCTCTAACACTGCGATATACAGACTTTTCTCATCGGCACTCGGTGGGGCTTGAGTGACGATCACTGGTTTCACCGGTTCTACGTCTTCATTCACGTAGCCCTCACCGTACTGTTTACGAAACCGTTGAACGATGGTTGTCTTTCCGTTGTTGGAGTCACCCACGAGCAAGAGGTTAGGCATACGAGGACGACTAGGCTTCTCCATCAGCCCACGCATGACCTCAATGACACGATTGGCCAATGGATACCCCAACCATCGCGGTTGATCCATAAACTCCATTCGCTCTCTAGCGGACAGCCCCAAGACATGACGAAGATCAGGATGAAGGTGTGTGCTCATGATATGTCCCAGTTCACATCGATATCACCCGATAAGAGACCATCTTCCTGAGTGGGTGACTCTTGGGGGGCCGCGGTTGAGGGCGCATGTAAAAGGGGATCTGCAGGCGTCACCTTCTTCTCATGCTCTTTACGTCGTTGTGCCTGACGGCGACTTCGCTTGGTACGTGCTTGCGACTCCTCCACATGAGTTCGCAGTTCACTAATAGCGCGTAGGATTTCAGACTCATTGACCGAACTCCTGCCTTCCTGGCGAAGGCGCGCTTTGGCCTGGGCATGCTCCCAAACACTCATCGAGGGGAGGGCGAGATTTGCAAAGGGCACGCGAAAATAGTGCCCGAGCTCCGGGTCTTTGAACCAAACGACGCTAATGTCACGAGGGTCACGCCGAAACACAAAGGTGCGTTTCTTGCTTGGCGTATCTGGATCTTTGGCATTGATCCATGGCCTTAGCGCCTCATCGTAATAGTTCATGCCATCGATGGTCACACCAAAGGTCTGGATCGTGCGCTGAAAGCTGGGCAAAAAATCGAGCAATACAGAAAGTCTATCAGCAGGCCGTGGCGCTAAGCCAACTCCCTGCACGTCAGCATTGCCAAACACACCGATTTCCCATTTCCGCACCGGTGACATACCAATTCCAGAATGAAGACGCTGGTGGTAAACCTTACAAATCAACGTCACCAGCCACTCTTCAAACTCGCTTTTCGTCATGGCCGCGTGCTTCTCTGGATCGTACCCCTCTTTCTCTTTAATGGAGGAGAAGGTCGTCCCAGGCAGGTTATGGATTTCTTTGAGAATAGAGCCCAGCACCCGCTCAATATGGCCACCATAACGAGGCTGCTTAACAGGCCGAAACTCAAGGTTGATCCCATAGGCTAGGCATGAGCGCCGAAACGTCTCTGAGCGAAAATCTGGGCCGTTATCGACATGAATCGTGGCGGGTGTGCCCCATACCGGCCACTCAGCCTCCACATTATGCAGTAGCAACCACTCATCTTTAGGAAGCATGGAGTGCGCCACACACATGCCGACAGATGTTTCAGAGGGCGGGTCAAACGACAAGTAATACCCCGTGACCACACGGGTAAACACGTCCATGGCCAACGTAATCCATGGGCGACCAATCGGCTTGCGATACACGTCATCGACCAAAATAATATCGGCAGGCGTGTGGTCAATCTGCATGACCGCTAGCGGATAGTCAGCATTGGGAAACTTCCCGGCTGCTGGCTGGAACTTGTTAATGGCTTTGTCTCTAAAACCATGGCCACGCAACCGGTCACGCTCTGGGATATCACGCAGACGAGCACGAACGGTACCAGGGCTCGGCGGGTCGATGCGCCGTTCATGGCAACGCCGCATCACTTCCTGTACCGCCTTTTGTGCGGACGGACGCTGCAGCGTCAAATACACCTCTTTGATGACTTCCTGAATCACTGCCTCGGCATGCGCGGGAATACGCGACTTTCCCTTCTTCCACCCTGGCTTTTGAGGAATCAATGCGAGCACCGAGCCCGTCGCTTTATACCGCTTTAACCAACGGTAAATCGTAGCCGTATCAACCCCCGTTTGTTTCGCACGCTCCTCCGCTGCATCCCGCCCCACCGTACGGCGATCCACCAAGGGCTTAATGATCGAAAAGCGATGCTCGGCCTCTTGCCAATCGGCATCCCCAATCTCGGATATATCCTGATCAGGGAGCACAGACCCGCTATTGAGAGGCGCTAGTTCTTTGATGCGAAGCGGGCAACTACGCCCGGACTCAACGGCAATGCCAATGACTGTCTCAAAATCAAGCACCTGGGAAATTCGGTAAACGGTGCCATCTTTCTGAACCTGCTCACCCACCATGATCTGCAAGTGTTGGCGTGTTTGAGCGACGCCGCTATTGGGCTCAGTTGTGTTGCCACGATGATTATTCATAATCGGGTACCCACACCTCTGATAGAGGACTGAAAGATTGAGCCATATCGCAATCTAGCTGTCGGGTCGCCAGCAGATGCCATAAATGCGCAATCCCCTCTGCCCGATAAATATCGCCCATGAAGTGCCGAGACAGCAGGTAATCCAAAGTCGCCACCCCCATCTCCCTCACGGTGTTGAGGACTGCCTGGCTTTCGACAGAAGGAAACACCATCCGCTTATAGCGCGCTAGGAAGGTAATGTTGTCCAAGGTCTTATCACGAATGCGGCTTTCATCATGAATGCGAAACGCCCAGCCCTCGTTGTTGGCATGCCGTATCGCCGCCTTCCATTTAGGCGACCATTCACGCCAATGTGCTTGCCACTTTTCCCGTGGTTTGACCTCCACCAGGAGAGGTTTTGGGTAATCCCTGTAATGACGGTTACCGAGACGGTAATACACCAAATAGTCAGGTGTGTAGGTGTAGCGCCTACCGGTCACGGGATGATGAAACGGGATCTCGCACGGCTGGGAAATCACACCAAGGACGCTCACATCAAAGTCAGCCTTGATGAGGAAATCACGTTCGAGCGTCGACTCGAACGCAATAGACTCCTCCCCGCGAAAGGCATAGTAGCCAGACACACTTCGTCGCGTAGGGCCGATTTTACGAACGGATGTAGGCAGTGGCATGGGCAGTCGCACCAAATGTTGAATAAAACAAGGCCTGTCGCATCAATTGCTATTAATTCTGTCGCACTCAATCCTGTACAGACTACCATAATAGCCCGATATTACGCGCTGAGGGTCGCATCAATTGCTGAAAATGACAGTGGGGCACCATCCGCGCCCACCAGGAAAACGACTTCCCGGGCCGCGAGATCGCACTGACCTTCACCAACCCGGACTTCGCCGCGCTGGTCACGGCCTACGGCGGCCTGGGTCAGGTGGTGGAGAAGGACGAGGACTTCGAGGAAAGCTTCAAGCGCGCCCTGGAATTCGCCGACCGCGAGCGTCTGCCGGCCCTGATCGAGCTGCGCTATGACCCGGACGGCATCGCCCCGGGCAAGCTGCTCAGCGGCATCCGTGAAGATGCCCTCACGCGCAACGCGGCCGAGTAAGTCACAGGGAGGCGCTCCTTCCCGCCTTCGGACGACCTTCCCGTCGCCCCAAGGCGGGAAGGTCGCCAGTCAGAACAGTTGAACCGTCAGAACAGTTGAACCATGCCGCCAGAGCGCGACGACAGGAGTCATACAACAACATGTCCACTACCACTACCCCTTCAGCTCCCTCTGCCAACACCGAACAGACCCAGCAGATTCTGGATAGCCTCGCCCTGCGCGTCGATGGCAAGCGCCTGTGGGACGCGCTGATGACATTGGCCGAGATCGGCGCGACGCCCAAGGGTGGCAACTGCCGTCTGGCCCTGACCGAAGAAGACCGCGCCGGCCGCGAGCTGGTCACCGGCTGGCTCGAGGCCGCGGGCCTGACACTGCGCGTCGACGAGATCGGCAACATCTTCGCCCGTCGTCCGGGCCGCAATGACAGCCTGCCGCCGGTCGCCACCGGCAGCCACATCGACACCCAGCCCACCGGCGGCAAGTTCGACGGTTGCTACGGCGTGCTGGCCGGCCTGGAAGTCATGCGCGTGCTGGATGAGCGCGGCATCGAGACCGAAGCCCCGCTGGAAGTGGTGATCTGGACCAACGAGGAAGGCAGCCGCTTCGTGCCGGTAATGATGGGGTCCGGCGTGCATGCGGGCTTGATCCCGCTCGAGAAGGCCCTGGCCGCCACCGACCGTGACGGCGACAGCGTTGCCGCGTCACTGGCGCGCACCGGCTATGCCGGCGACGTGCCGGTGGGCAGCCATGATTTCGGCGCCTATTTCGAGGCGCATATCGAGCAGGGCCCGGTGCTGGAACAGGAAGAGATCACCATCGGTGCCGTCACCGGCTCGCTGGGTCTGCACTGGTTCGACGTGGTGGTCAGCGGTCAGGAAGCCCACGCCGGCCCGACGCCGATGCCCTATCGCCGCGATGCGCTCAAGACCGCCTGCGCGCTGGTCAGCGATATCCTGACGCTGGCCGATGCCTACCAGCCCAACGGTCGCGTCACCTGTGGCGAATTCAATGTGCATCCCAACTCGCGCAACGTGATTCCGGGCCAGGTGCGCTTCAGCGTCGACCTGCGTCACCTGGAACCGGCAGTGCTCGCCGAGATGCACGACCAGCTCAAGGCGCTGTGCCTCAAGCATCACGCCGCCAACCAGAGCGACAAACAACGCGTGGACATCGAGCTGATCGAGGTCCAGCACATTCCGCCGACGCCATTCGCGCCGGAACTGATCGAGATGGTGCGCAGCGCAAGTCAGGAGCTGGAACTCAGCTACCGCGACATGGAAACCGGCGCCGGTCACGACGCCGTGCAGATCGCCGGCATCAATCCGGTGGCGATGATCTTCGTGCCCTGCGAAGACGGCATCAGCCACAACGAGAGCGAGAACGCCGAACCGTCCGATCTCGAGGATGGCGCCAACGTCCTGCTGCTGGCGATGCTCAAGCGTGCCGGCATCGTCAGCTCTGACACTGACGACGCCAATGCGACCCACAACACCGCGGAGAACGCCCAATGAGCACTGCCACATCCGCCCCGCTGACGCATGCCGACTGGCAGCAACGCGCCTCCGCGCTGACCTTCGAGACGCGTGCCTTCATTGATGGCGCCTATACCGAAAGCACCGGCTGCGACACCTTCCCGGCCTACAATCCGGCCACCGGCGAAGTGCTGGCGCATATCACCGCCTGCACCGAGCAGGATATCGACCGCGCCGTGATGGCCGCGCGTCGTGCCTTCGAATCCGGTGTCTGGTCGCGTCAGTCCCCCCAGGCCCGCAAGGCCGTGCTGCAACGCTTTGCCCAGCTGATCAGCGACAATGCCGAAGAACTGGCGCTGCTGCAGACGCTGGAAATGGGCAAGCCGATCGGCGACAGCCTGGGCTTTGATCTGGCGGAAACCGCACGCTCGGTGGCCTGGTACGCCGAGGCCATCGACAAACATTATGACGAGATCGCGCCCACCGGCGAGAACGTACACGCCACCATTACCCGTGAAGCACTGGGTGTGGTCGCGGCGGTGGTGCCGTGGAACTTCCCGCTGATGATCGCTTCCTGGAAGTTCGCGCCGGCACTGGCGCTGGGCAACAGCGTGGTGCTCAAGCCGGCCGAAGCCTCAAGCCTGAGTGCGTTGCGTCTGGCGGCACTGGCCGATGAAGCCGGCATTCCGGCGGGCGTGTTCAACGTCACGCCGGGCCTGGGCGCGGTGGCGGGTCAGGCGCTTGGCCTGCACATGGAAGTCGATGCGCTGGCCTTCACCGGCTCCACCGCGACCGGCAAGCGCTTCATGCGCTACGCCAGCGACTCCAACCTCAAGCGTGTGTGGCTGGAGTGTGGCGGCAAGTCGCCGCATATCGTGTTCGCCGACTGCCCGGACCTGGACATGGCCGCTCGCGCCGCCGCCGATGCCATCTTCATCAATCAGGGCGAAGTCTGCATCGCCGGTTCACGCCTGTATGTCGATGAGGCCATCTTCGATGACTTCATGCCGCGTCTGATCGCCTGCGCCCGCGCCATGCCGGCCGGTGACCCGCTCGACCCGGCCACACGCATGGGGGCGTTGGTCAGCGCGGACCACCACGAAAAGGTGCTCGGCTTCGTCGAGACCGCACTCTCGGAAGGCATGACGCTGCACCAGGGCGGCCAGGCAATCGCGCCCAGCGATGCCACCGCCGGCGGCTGGTATCTGGAGCCGACCATCGTGGAAGGCGGCCAGAACAGCACCGTGATGCGCGAGGAAATCTTTGGCCCGGTGCTCGGCGTGACCCGCTTCAGCGGCGAGGATGAGGCTATCGAGCTGGCCAATGACTCCATCTACGGACTGGGCGCTGGTCTGTGGACGCGTGATCTGGCGCGTGCCCATCGTGTCTCGCGACGTCTCAAGGCGGGTCTGGTATGGGTCAACTGCTACGCCGATGGCGATATCAGCGTGCCCTTCGGTGGCGTCAAGCAGTCCGGTTTCGGGCGCGACAAGTCACTGCACGCGCTGGACAAGTACTCCGACCTGAAGACCACCTGGATCAATCTCGCCTACTGAGGCCTGTGACGACCCTCCAACCCAAGGCACCGCTGTCATCCGATGTTGCAGGATGGCGGCGGTGCCGATGGTGGTAGTCGAGAAATGACGTTGGGAAGCGCTTGAGAAGAGTCTCGAGAAGGCGGTTGAGAAAAGGTGTCTGGAAACTGAGGTTCGGTCTAGACAGTCTCGCCCGTGCCCTCGCCCTCGCCCTCGCCCTCGCCGGAATCTGGCCTTTCAGCATCTGGATCAGCATGCACGGCGGCAAGCGGATCGCGACTGGCAGGCACGCCGTCGGCTGGGTGAGAGGCCGCGGCAGGCTGCATTTCCAGCCCGCGATGCAGACGCTCTTCCAGCGGCACCTTGGCCAACGCGTTGTGCATGAAGTTGACGAAGGTGGATTCCGCGGCACTGAAACGCGCCTCACGGTGCCACATCAGATGCAGGTCGATATCGGCCACGCCACCGTAAGGCGGCAGGGGCCACAACTGCCCTTCCTCGACTTCGCGACGCACGATGTGCTCGGGCATGCAGCCAATGCCCCAACCGGCCAGCACCATGCGGCGGATTTCCTGCAGGCTGCTGGACTGACCGATCACCGGACCCTGCACGCCTTCGCGAGCACGGAACATCGCCAGCGGTGACAGCACACCATCGAGCTGCTCGCTGCCAAAGGAGACATAGCGTTCATTGCGCAGCGCCTCCATCGGCAGGTTCTGCTGGCCGAACAACGGATGCATGCGACCACAGAAGTAGCGGTAATTCTGGCGCGCCAGCACCTGGGACATCAGCTGTTCAGGCGTCTGCTGGGCCAGACAGATACCCAAGGCCCCCTGGCGCTGCAGCAAGCCCTGCTGCACTTCGTGACTGGACATTTCCTGGATCGAGAAGGTGACCTGGGGGAAACAGCGGTGAAAGCGTGCGAACACGCTATCAAGGAAACGACATTCAATGCCGGTGATGAACAGGAGCGAGACATGTCCCGAAATCTCCGTATGACTATTGCCTACCTCAGAGGCGAGACGCGCCACATTGGCGTAGATCTCCACCGCCTCGCGATAGACCACCTGCCCCGCCCCGGTCACGCGAAAGCTGTGACTGTCACGTTCGATCAGACGCTGCCCCAGACGCTCTTCAAGACGCTTGAGTGACAGACTCACTGCTGGCTGCGACAGGTAGAGACGCGCCGCGGCCCGACTGACGCTTTCCTCCTGGACGATGACGATGAATGTTCTCAGCAGGTTCCAGTCCAGCGTGTCATGTATGGGTCGCATGGCGATTGTTCCTGTCCCGAAAGTGGCGCGACCGGCAAGAGCGCAATGAAACGCACTCTCGGCGGCACGCCAGATAGTAATAAAGTCAGCACCGCGTCACCAACGTCTGCCCTCGAGTGATATATTGCCCCTCGCTTCAGGCACGTATGACGATCAATACAATATCAATAAAGCGGAAAACACGACGATGTTCGATACCCGAGAAACCTTCATTCTCTCGATCATGATCATAGCATGTGGCGTATTTCTGATGGGGCTTTCGCTCTATTTCTTCCGCCGCATCAAGACCTATGATGATTACAATGTCGCAGGCCGTTCCACCTCGACCTTCCCGCTGATCTGTACGCTGATCGGTACCGCCGTCGGTGGTTCTACCCTGCTGGGCTTCGTCTCCAAGGGCTACACCTTCGGCATGGGCCAGCTGTGGCTGCCGGTGGGCATGACCTTCGCAGGCATTGCGCTGTACTTCTTCATCGGCAAGATCCACGCCGAAGGCGAGCGCCTCAACATGGTGACCCTGGCCGACTTTCTGGTCAGTCGCTTTGGCGAAGGCGTCAGGGTGCCGACCCTGCTCAGTATCCTGTGTGCCTACGCGGCCATCACCGGCATGCAGTTCGTGGCCGTGGCCACGGTGCTCAAGCTGGTGTTCGGCCTGGCATTGCCGGTGGGCATCCTGCTGACCTGGGCACTGCTGACCGCCAAGACATGGCTGGGCGGCCTGATGGCGGTCATCTGGTCAGACGCCATCCTGGGCACCCTGCAGACCCTGGGCATCTTCTTCCTGCTGGTCACCGTCTACTACGCCAGCGGCAGCTGGGAATTCATCAGCGCGGCACCGATGCCCGAAGGCAACCCTGACTTCCTGAGCCTGACCGGCATTTCCGGCCATGAACTGGCGGTCTACATGCTGACCATCGGCGCCTATCAGTTCGTGCGCCAGGACCTGTGGCAGCGCTTCTGGGCCGCGCGCAGCCTCAAGGCGGCACGCACCGGCTACGCCGTCGCCATCGTCTTCACGCTGCTGGTCGGCGGTGCCGTGGTCCTGATCGGCGCCTTCGCCAAGCTGGGACTGGATATCGCGGTCGCCAATCCGGACCTGTCCTTCTACGCCATCATCAAGGCCACCCTGCCGTTGCCGCTGATGGTCAGCATGGTCGTCGTGCTGCTGGCGACCATCATCTCGTGCGCGGATTCGTTCTTCATCGCCGGTGCGTCCTCCATCGCCAACGACATCATCAAGCCGCGCATGAAGGGCCGTGATGATGCCTTCATGCTGCGCATGAGCCGTCACTCGGTGGTCGCCATGTCCTTGATTTCGCTGGGCCTGGCGCTCTACGCGCCGCGTCTGCTCGATATCTGGATTCTCGGCAGCGCGATGCTGGTCTGCGGTGTGCTGGTGCCGACGGTGGTCGCGTTGTGCCGTCGCACGCCAGACCCGCGTGGCGGGGTGATCATGATGTGGGGCGGGCTGGCCACCGCCGTGCTGTGGCAGGTGCTGGGCCATCCCTTCGGCCTGCACCCGGTGATGATCGGCCTGCCGGTCTCGCTGGCGCTGATGCCGCTGGCCCTGCGCAAGCCGATCCTGAACCTCTCGATCGAGTCTGTGGCGCGCTGACTGGCCGAGCTGACTTGGCGCACTGACTAGCCGAGCTGACAGTTGTGCTCAGTGTGTATCAGGCAGTGAATGCACCACCCGAAAGCCCCCGTTGCCGATGCTCTCAAGAAGTCATCGGTAACGGGGGATTTCCTGTGTTCAAGCTCAGTCGCTCTGCTGACTTTCTTCTCGCCATTTTGCTGAGCTAACAGATAACTACAGGCAGCTTTTTCGCGACCTACCGCCCGCTATCCTTGCGACGACTTGCCTATCTTTTCTGTCATCAATCGGGCTATTTCCTATCGGAATCCCCGCATGTTGTCACGGTGCTATACACACATATTTTCTTACATAAATTTCGCAAATACTGCGTATTGAAATTTGAAAGCCCAAAAGGCTGATGATTCGTTGACCGCGAAGGGAGTGCCTCATAGATTGAAGGCGTACCATCACAACAAGAAGCAGGGACAGGTACCGCATGCATCTCGACGACGCAGCATCATGGTCACGAGTTGTCCCGCATGCACTGCCCCGCTCACAATAACGATAACGTGGATACTGCTATGAAAACCCTCAAGCCCGCTCTGCTGCTCCCGCTGCTCGCACTCCTCCCGGCCACCCAGTCCATGGCCACCGAATTGCGCATGCTGTCCAGTTACGACCAGACCACTGCCTACTCCCGCGAGATTGCCCAACGCTTCATCAAGGAAGTCGAAGCCAACAAGGCCGCCGACCTCACCATCAAGCTGACCGGCCCGGATGTGGTGCCGCCCTTCGAGCAGCTGCAGCCTGTCGCGGCCGGTGTCTTCCAGCTGCTGTATACCCACGCCGCTTACCACACCAACACCACCGGCGTCGGTGCCGCGATGGATGGCGTGGCGGTGAATCCGGAACAGACGCGTGAATCCGGCCTGTGGGACATGGTCGATGAGCACTACAACGGCCTGGGCCTCAAGCTGATCGCGATTCCGCCGCTGGGCAGCCACGGCTTCCAGTACGTGCTGAAGGAGCCGATCACCGGTACGCCGGGTCTGGATGGCCGTCGTCTGCGCGGCAGCCCCACCTATACCAACGTCACCAAGGGCCTGGGCGGTACGCCGGTGCTGATGTCCAGTGGCGATGTCTATTCCGCGATGGACCGTGGCGTGATCGACGGCGCGGCCTGGGGCCTGAATGGCGTCAAGGACATGGGCTGGCAGGAAGTCGCCGGCTACTACTCCAAGCCGACCTTCGGTCAGACCTACAACTTCGTGCTGATGAACCTGAACGCCTTCAACACCCTGTCGCCGGAACAGCAGCAAGTGCTGCTCGACGAAGGCCGTGAGCTGGAAACCGAGATCGTCCCGATCCTGGATGAGCTGGCAGTCGAAGAGTGGAAGGCGCTGGACGAAGCCGGCATGCAGCCTACCGAATTCGCACCGGAAGACGCCGAGCGTCTGGATGCCCTCGTCACCGACGGTATCTGGCAGCTGGGCATCGACAAGACCCCGGACACGGTGACCGCCATGCGTGAACTGGCGATCGAGAAGAACCTGACCACCGTCAGCGAGTAAGGAATCCACCATGCTAACCCTGCTTGCACGTGTGCATGACGGCGTGACGCGAGCAGGCTTCCTTCTGGGCGGTGTCACCTTGTGTGGCATCGTCCTGTGCTTCTGGCTGGAAGTCATCGCGCGCTACTTCTTCAACTCTCCCACCCTGTGGTCCGGCGCGATGGTGGCTTACCTGCTATGCCTCTCGATTTCGCTGGCAACGCCGGAACTGGCACGCACCCATGGCCATATCGCCATCACCGTGCTGCCGGAGCGCCTCGGCCCTGCCGCGCGCGCCTTCTATGATCGTCTCCTCGCCCTGGTGACCGGCGCCGTCTGCGCCGTGGCCGGTTGGATCTGCGTGCAGGAAAGCCTGCGTCAGTTCAATTACCACACCACCACCGCCATGGGCCTCGACATTCCCAAGTACTGGGTCTCCAGCTTCATCGCCTACGCGATGATCAGCGCCGCTCTGTACTTCCTGCGCCACGCCTTTAGCCGCGCGACGCCCCCGGCTACCGCCGCCAGAAAAGGACCCTGAGTCATGGAATGGTATACCTCTCTGGGCCTGGCCATCGCCTTGCTGATGGGCCTGTTCGCCCTCGGCATTCCCGTCTTCGCCGCCTTCCTGACCATCAACGTGCTCGGCACGCTGTGGTTGATGGGCACCGCCGGTTTCGGCATGTTCGCCAACAGTGTCTACGACAGCATGACCTCGGAGACGCTGACCACCATCGCGCTGTTCGTGCTGATGGGGGAGCTGCTGTTCCGCTCCGGCTCCATCGATGTGATCTTCGACTCGCTGGATGCCCTGATGGGCCGCATGAAGGGTCGCCTCTACTTCTTCGTCGTCGCCCTGTCGACGCTGTTCGGCGCCCTGTCAGGCTCGGCGCTGGCCGTGACCGCCATGCTCAGCCGCTCGGCGCTGCCGACCATGCAGGAGCGCGGCTATGACGACAGGCTCTCCATCGGCCTGATTCTCGGTGGCGCGAGTCTCGCACCGATCATCCCGCCGAGCCTGTTGGTGATCATCATCGGCTCGATGGTGGATGTCTCCATCGCACGGCTTCTGATCGCGGGTATCCTGCCCGGCATCCTGCTGGCCGCGTTGTTCATCCTCTATGTGAAGGTACGCATCACGCTGGACCCGCGTCGCGCGCCACCCGTCGATGAAAGCGGTGGCGGTACGGCCCAGGAAAAGCGCCGCGCCGTGATCAACATGCTGCCGTTCACCATCATCATCTTCGCCGTGCTCGGCCTGATTCTGCTCGGCATCGCCACGCCGTCCGAATCCGCCGCCACCGGCGTGCTGGGCTCGCTGGTGGTCGCGGCCTACTATCGCAAGTTCTCATTCAAGATGGCCGGCGAGGCGGTGATGTCCTCGCTCAAGGTCAGCACCATGATCATCCTGATCCTGGCGTGCTCGAAGCTGTTCTCGCAGCTGTTGAGCTTCACCGGCGCCACCAGCGGTCTGGTGAGCAGCGTGACCGGGCTGGACCTCGACCCGGTGTGGATGCTGCTGATCCTGATGCTGATTCCGCTGATCGCCTGCATGTTCATCGATCAGATCGCCTTCATGATGGTGGTCATTCCCATCTACGCCCCGCTGGTCAAGCTGTATGGCTTTGATCCGGTGTGGTTCTGGACACTGTTTTTGATCAACATCTCGGTGGGCAGTCTGACCCCGCCCTTCGGCTACAACCTGTTTGCGGTGAAAGGCGCGGCCCCGGCGACGCCGATGCAGACCATCTACGCCGCGGCCTGGCCGATCGTCATCTGCTTCCTGTTCGCGATGCTGATGCTCTACTGGGCCCCGTGGCTGACGACCTTCCTGCCCAGCCTGATCTGACCGACCACGACGAGAGACTTCCATGTACCAACTCAATGACATGCCAGCGCAGGTCGCGCCTGAACGGCTGGAACAGCTCCGCCAGTGCGAGACGGCCACCATCGGCCACTTCCACACCCACGGCTTCGTCGAACCGGCGATTGCCAGCATGCTGCCCGAGGTGCGCATCGCCGGTACCGCCGTCACCGTCTCGCTGCCGCCGGAAGATGGCACCCTGCTCAACCACCTGATGCGCCTGGTGCGTCCGGGCGATGTGCTGATCGTGCATCGCCAGGGCGATCGCCACCGCGCCTGCTGGGGCGGCGTGATGACGGAAGTCGCCTCGCGCCTCGGCGTGGCAGGTGTGGTGATCGACGGCATGGCCACCGATGCGCTGACCATTCGCGACAAGCAGTTCCCGGTCTGGAGTCGCGGCGTCGCCTCGCTGACCACCCGCTTCGCCGGGATCGGGGGCGCGCTCAATGTGCCGGTCAGCATCGGCGGTGTCGTCGTCAATCCGGGCGATGCCATCCTCGCCGATGAAAGCGGCGTCATCGTCATGGCGCCCGAGGAAGTCTCGGCCATCGCAAGCCACGCCATCGAGGTGCAAGAAGCCGAAGAAGTGCTGCTGGCGAAGATCGCCGACGGCGCCTGCCTGCCGGACCTCACCGGCGCAAGCCAACTGATCGAGGAAGTGAATGCACGCGGTTGATTGCCTCGCTTGATGCGCTTGCGAGACGCTGAAACCAAAAAAGGCCACCAGATTGCTCTGGTGGCCTTTTGGGTTCTGACACGGTCAGTCCGACGCGGGCTGAGGGCTGCCCATCACTGATGGGTGATCACCGCCTCACAGCTGACCGGAAAATTCAGCGAATTGGCGATGAAGCACAGCGCATGCGCTCGATGGTGCAGCTCATGGGCGAGCGCGATATCGTCACCGGCGGCCAGCGTGATCTCGGGGCGCAGCACGATGGAGGTGAAGCGTCCCGCCTCGCCCTGGTTCTCTGTCTGATTCTTGCCATCAGCGGCGGGTGTGCCTTCCTGCATCGTGCCCTCGGCTTGGTCGTGATAGGTCATGACACGAATGCCGGCCTCAGCACACAGATGCAGATACCACAGCTTATGGCAGGCGGAGACGGAGGCCACCAGCATATCTTCCGGATTCCAGCGGGTAGCGTCGCCCCGAAAGGCAGGGTCGGCGGAGCCTTCCAAGCTCGGCTTGCCACTGACACGGGCCATAAAATCGCGCCCATAGGCGGTGTAATGGCGGGTGCCATCCCCGCGATTGCCAGTCCACTCAAGGTCAACTAAGTACTGGTGTCGTCTTGGCATCGTTGTCTGCTGCTCTCTCACAAGGGAAACCGTGTGCGCCGCATGACGCGCAGCCTGATACTTCTGACTGATTAGGCATCTGAACCGTGCCAGCACACGAGAAGTCATCGTAAGCCGATGATAGGATTGAATTGATCGCACTCTGACAGGATGTCACGCATGGCGTTTGCCGTAACACGCTCCTTTGGGGCAATTCCCGGGCTGGCCGTCGCCACCCTGACGCTCGGACTGGGCCTGAGCTTATGTCTCATCACCCTCGGTGCCTCGGCACGCGCCGAAGCCGCACAGTTTCGCTCCTCGCCCCAGGTCATCAATACCCTAAGCAGCACCTACGGCTTCGTCATCGCCCAGGACATCACGCTGTCACGCATCGCCGACGAGTATCCCGGCCTCGCGCCTGATGCGGAACTGGCCTCCGCCTACTTCAAGAATGCCTTCCCGAATATCACCCATCGTCTGGCGGAAAACCTCGCCACCTTGATGGGCAAGGACCACGCGCGCGAAGTACTGGATGACATTCGCCGTCAGATAAAAAAGGAACTGGATTCGCAGCTGACTACCGACAAGCTGACCAGCGACTTCGCGGCCCGCTTCATCGAGGCCATTCATCTGCGCGCCCAGGGGGAATACCTGCCCTCGCCGTTCAAGGAATTTTTGCTGGCGACCAAGTATCAGATCGAGCCGGTATATGAGCTCTACGACGGCTATTTCCAGGAATTCCACACCAAGGGCCACGCCAAGTCACAGGGCATCAACCTGGCACTGCACCTGCCTGCCTCGTGGTCTGCCGCCGAGGGACGCCTGCCGCATATCGTGCAGAAATGGCAGAGTCAGGCGGGTACCGGCACCGACATGATCATCCTCGAGATCTATGATCTGCATGGCGACACCGTCAGCGACGCGCAGCTCAAGGTAATGGCCGCCACGGACCAACTGGCGCAATGGGCGCCCATCAACAGCCAGATGCTCGACTCCGGCCTGACCCGAGTAAATCACCGTCAGGTCTACTGGTTCGATATCGCCATGACACAACGACACCAGGGCATGCCCATCACCTCGCAGACCCGCGAATACGGCCTCTTCCTCGACGACAAGCTTATCCGCCTGCACTGCACCAGCTACCACCCCGCCGCCGACGGCACCACCTACGCCAAAGCCAAAACAGACCTCACCGTCGATGACGGCTTCAGCGAGATCAAGCCGTTGTGTGAAGGGGTGATGGGGAGTCTGGTGGTGATGGATTCAAACTAAAAAAACTAACATTTCAGTTACTTAAACAATCAACGACCCACAACCATAACAACTCCACTAAGACATTATTACCTTTTAAAATATAAAAATATATATAGAACTAACATTCTAACCAAGCACCTCCTCTTTTATTAGTTTTACGCAATAAAACTACTTAGTTCATTATACCGAAAAATAACAATCATGATTGGCAAAACATAACAACATCACCAGTAGAACTATAAGAACCGTATAGGATCACTCCAATCCAAGGCTCATTAATCAAACCAGTTACTTAAAATCTACAAAGCCAAAAGTCAGCAATTTTTTTCACTAGCAAAATATAACTTAACTTTTTGTCTGGACTCTTTTCTCTATCATAGTCATTAATGCGCTATTATGCATCCAGCCTATATCCTTTTTAAAAACCTCAAAACTAAAACCATCTTCAATTTGGGATAGATAAGAGTCTAGCCAATCATAGTAAACCCAGCCTTTACGCGTGAGTAAGGCGAACATCTTGAATTTTATGTCTATTTCTAACTCAATCTTATAAGCGTCTATCGATAGTATGTTCTCGTTCATGTACAGTTCTGGAAACCGATCAGGTAGTGTTGTATTAACTCCAGAAAAAACTGACTTTATTCTCATTTCAAACCTAGGTGTTTTTACCACTAAATTATTATCCCCACATCTTTCAACCTTGCTTTTCTTTGGGAGTACAAGTTCAAATCTGTCGTATATAGTATTATTTTTACCGTAACAGTAAACAATTTCATTATTACGCTTTAGCGATAACTGTCCAGGTGCTTTATTCATAAAGCTCTCTCTTTCGCTCATAGATTTCGAAAACATTTCTAAATAAATATTACCTAGAAGAATATTCGGCACATCAGTTCTATTAAACGCCTGCAACTCACTCTGAGAGAACCGATGATCATTAAAATGTGAAGAGAGAGTCAAACTCAGCCTCTCAATAGCAAAGTATTCAATAGCCTGCTCCACAATAAAATTAGAGCTGCTTGGGTATAGTACATTCCTCTCACCTGAGTCTTTCCTAATTAAACCTAAGGAAGCGATGATCAATTCGGTTCTGCGCGGTTTAAGCGCTCAGACTGGTGC
>NZ_JARWKS010000031.1:0-21699 GCF_029846405.1 Cobetia sp. 29-18-1 | reverse complement strand
GCACTTATCCCGAACCGCCCCTGTAGCCTTGCTGCAGGGGCGGTTCTCTTTGTGCTCAGGAAAAGTGGTGCAGAGAATCCTGCATGCGAATCAGCTGTGGGCGAAAGAAAAGAGCTTTGCCCAAGCAACTTGCACATGACACACGAAGGCCCCTGTTGATATCTCGACAGGGGCCTTTTGTCTTTGGGGCCTTTTATCTTCAGGGGCCAGTGAAGTTTCAGTGCGCCATCACATCAGGGCGAGACTTCGTAGAGCTCGATGGGCGTGCCGTCAGGGTCTGCCAGGAAGGTGAAGCGGGCGCCGGTGTATTCATCGATACGTATCGGCTCTGGCGTGGCGCCACGGGCGATCAGCAATTCGACACAGGTATCGATGTCTTCTGTCGCCAGCGCCAGGTGACGAAGGCCACAGGCTTCCGGATAGCTGGGGCGCTCAGGTGGCGAAGGGAAGGAGAACAGCTCCAGCTGGATGCCGCCCGGCAGGAGCAGGTCGAGCTTGTAGCTGTCGCGGGCCTCACGATAGGCCTCGTTGATCACCTGCGCATCCATGACCTCGAGATAGAAGCGCCTGGCGCGAGGGTAATCAGCGGTGATCAGCGCCACGTGATGCACCCGCGTCAGAGGCAGGTGGGGTGTCGAGGGTGAATCCGAAGCCTTGGCGAGACTTTCCGTTGTCATGTTGTGCTCCTGCAGAGTGTTCGGTGCGATGAACGGCACGATGAACTGTGTGATGAGCTGTGTGGATGGGCCGTACGGTGTGCACCTGAGTGACATCCTGATGAAAGAAGGCGCCCACTGGGCGCCTTCTTTGATTGGAGCCATCACTGGCCAGGCCGTGCGCTATCTCAGCGACACAGGGTTTCCAGGGCTTCGATCAGGCTGTCCATCTCGGCATCGGTACCGATGCTGATGCGCAGATAGTCACGCAGTGCGTCGGTGTTGAAGTGGCGCACCAGGATGCCCTGTTCGCGCAGGCCGATAAACAGCTTGCCGGCATCGTGGGTCGGGTGAGTCGCCAGCACGAAGTTGGTCTGCGAGGGCAGGATCTCGAAGCCCAGCGCCGCCATGCGATCGCGCGTCTGCTCGCGAGTGGTGATGACCCGTGTGCGGCACTCATCGAAATAGTCGGGATCACTGAGCGCAGCGACGCCGACCTGTTCGGCCAGACGATCGATGGGGTAGGAGTTGAAGGAGTCCTTGACGCGCTCCAGACCCTCGATCAGCTCACGCGAGGCCACGGCATAGCCAAGACGAATGCCCGCCAGGCTGCGCGACTTCGAGAAAGTGCCTGTCACGACCAGATTCGGATACTGATGAATCAGCGGGATGGCGCTTTCGCCACCGAAGTCCACGTAGGCCTCGTCGACCAGCACCACGCTCTGCGGATTGCGCTCCAGCAGCGCGGCAATCGCCTTGCGGCCATGACCATGCCCTGTCGGGGCGTTGGGATTGGCGAAGATGATGCCGCCATTGTCGTTGCCGAAGGCTTCCAGGTCGACTTCCCAGTTGTCGGTCAGCGCGATGCTGCGCGACTCGATGCCATACATGCGGCAGTAGACCGGGTAGAAGCTGTAGCTGATGGACGGCAGCAGCAGCGGCTTGTCCTGTCGGAAGAATGCCTGGAAGGCCAGCGCCAGCACCTCATCGGAGCCATTGCCGACGAAGACTTCCTCGGCGCTCACATGGAAGGTATCGGCCAGGGCGGCGCGCAGCGAGCTGGAGCTCGGGTCCGGGTAGCGGCGCAGATCAGAGGCATTGAACTCGCGCAGCGTCTGCTCCACGGCGGGCGCCGGCGGATAGGGGTTCTCGTTGGTGTTCAGCTTGATCAGCTGCTCACGCGGTTGTTCGCCGGGGACGTAGGGGGTCAGGTCGTGGACCTGGGGGCTCCAGTACTTGCTCATGATTTCTCGCCGCTGGTGACAGTGCATGACCCGTGTCATGGATGCTTTTCATGTTGCCCGCTGGATCGTCGCGGTACAAGCACCGGCATGCGCTCTGAGTGAGTCATGAGGGGCATTGGAGCGGTGATTGAAGGCTGTGGCGAAGGACTGTCGAGAGAGATTGTTGCGAAGAACTGTCGGGAGAGGGTGTTGTGAAGGGCTGCCGAGAGGGGGTGTTAAAAGAAGCCCAAGAGTGGCCGCACGGCGGGCTTCGCACATTGTTGCCATGCCAGCATTATTCTCGTGCGATGCGCGTGCTTGAAGCAGCGCGTGGTATGCCGCATGTCACAGGCATGCTTGCCCAGCTCGTGCGACCTTGCACGATGAGGACGCTGGGCGAAGACCTGCAATTCAAGGAGTCCCGATGACTGCCAACACCAATGCCCCGTACGCTGACACCCTGCTCGATCCGGTCAAGCTCGGTGATCTGACCCTGCCCAACCGCATCCTGATGGCACCGCTGACACGTGCTCGTACCCCCGACAGCGTGCCCGGTGAGCTGCAGCAGGCCTATTACGGTCAGCGTGCCGGTGCCGGCCTGATCATCAGCGAGGCGACCAACATCTCGCCCACCGCACGTGGCTATGTCTACACGCCGGGCATCTGGACCGATGAGCAGGAGGCGGGCTGGAAGGGCGTCGTCCAGGCGGTGCACGCCAAGGGCGGGCGCATGGCGCTGCAGCTGTGGCACGTCGGGCGTGTCTCGCATGAGATGGTGCAGCCGGACGGCCAGCAGCCGGTCGCGCCGAGCGCCCTGCGCGGTGAAGGTGCCCAGTGCTTCGTCGAATTCGAGGACGGCACCAGCGGACGTCACCCCACCAGTACGCCGCGCGCCCTGGACACGGACGAGATTCCCCAGCTGATCGAGGACTATCGTCAGGCCGCCGTGCGTGCCAAGCGTGCCGGCTTCGACATGATCGAGGTGCATGCTGCCAACGCCTATCTGCTCAACCAGTTCATGGCCACCGGCACCAATCAGCGCACTGACCAGTACGGTGGCTCGGTCGAGAACCGTGCGCGCCTGACGCTGGAAGTCGTCGATGCCGTCGCCGAAGTCTTCGGCCCTGAGCGTACCGGCATCCGCCTGACGCCCTTCATCGAGATCTTCGGTCTGACCGATGACGAGCCGGAAGAGATGGCCTTCTACATGGCCGAGCAGCTCTCCAGACGTGGCATCGCCTATGTGCACGTCAACGAGCCGGACTGGGCCGGTGGCGACATCAAGTTCAGCGATGACTTCCGTCGTGCCCTGCGCGAGCGCGTCACGGGCGCGCTGATCTTCTGCGGCCACTACGACGGTGAGAGCGCGGCACGCATCATCGATGAGGGCATCGCGGATGCCGTCGCCATCGGGCGTCCGTATATCGCCAACCCGGACCTGGTCGAACGCATTCGCCTCGGCGCTGAACTCAACGAGCAGGACCCGGACACCTTCTACGGTGGTGGCGCCAAGGGTTACACCGACTATCCGTTTCTCGACAATGGCCATGATCGCCGCGGCTGAGGCCGACACGATTTAGCGAATGGTGTTCGATAAACGCCATCGGGGGTGGCCTCTCGGGGCGGATACCCGCTATTCTTGAGCGTGGAAGCTTGTGAGCGGTCTGCCTGCCAATAGGTAGACCGCTCGCCGTCGATAGCGCTGATGCTGCTATCGAGTCATCGCCTTAAGGAGGATTCAATGCAGATCAGGACTCTGATGGTGGGAGCCGCGCTGATGGTCGGTCTCGCCGGGTGCGCATCAACGGCCCAGACCAATGACGGTGCCGCTGACAACAGCACCACCGAGACAGCCAGCGAGCAGGTTGCCGTCTACAAGGGCACCCTGCCGTGTCGTCGCTGCACGGGCATTGACCTCGATGTACGCCTCAAGGGTGCCGAAGAGGCAGCCCAGGATGAGCGTACCTTCAGTCTCGATGCCACCTATCGTGATCATCCGCAGCAGCCGGATCCAGAGCATTACGAAGGCCAGTGGGACGTGCTGTCCGGCACCGTGACGGACCCGAACGCGACCGTCTATGAGCTGACGCCGGACGGCGAAGGCCAGACCTACTACTTCCTGCGTCTGGATGCCCAGACCTTGGAGCTGGTCGACCCGCAGAAGCGTCGCTTCCAGAACGGTGAGACACTGCGCCTCAAGCGCCAGTAAGCGTGCCGTGCGCCACAAGGCGATCGTGAGCACAAGGAAGGCGGCGCAAGCCGCCTTCCTTGTGTCTGGCCGTTGGAAATCCGCGGCTGACGACACTCCGCCGCGGCGCCGAGAATCATTTCTTCCCGACAGGATTGTCTGATGGCGAAAGCAAAGAGCGCCTTCGTATGTACCGAATGCGGTAGCGAATTCTCGAAGTGGCAGGGCCAGTGCAGCGGCTGCCGCGAATGGAACACCCTGCAGGAAATCCGCGTCGGCGCCACGGTATTGCCCGGCGCCGCCCCCGCTGCGGGTGCCGTCGCCGGTGGTGCCGCGCGTAGCGCCAGCAATGGTCGGGGCGGCTACGCCGGCACGCTCAGCGACAACGTGACCGATCTTTCCAATGTCTCCCTGGCCGAAGTGCCGCGCTTCTCCTCGACCTTCGGCGAGTTCGACCGCGTGCTGGGTGGCGGGCTGGTGCCGGGTTCCGCCGTGCTGCTCGGTGGCCACCCGGGGGCCGGCAAGTCGACGCTGCTGCTGCAGACCGCCTGCAAGCTCGCCCAGCACAAGCGCTCACTCTATGTCACCGGTGAGGAATCGCTGTCGCAGGTGGCGATGCGCGCCCATCGTCTGCAGCTGCCGACCCAGGGGCTCAAGATGCTGGCCGAGACCAGCGTCGAGACGATTCTGGCCACTGCCGAGCGCGAAAAGCCCGAGGTGCTGATCATCGACTCCATCCAGACCATGCATCTGGAGGATCTGTCATCCGCCCCGGGTGGTGTCTCGCAGGTGCGTGAGTCTGCCGCCGCGCTGACCCGCTTCGCCAAGCGAACCAACACCGTGCTGCTGCTGGTCGGCCACGTGACCAAGGACGGCTCGCTGGCCGGGCCCAAGGTGCTGGAGCACATGATCGACGCCTCCCTGCTGCTGGAGGGCGATGGTGATTCGCGCTTCCGCACGCTGCGTGGCCAGAAGAACCGCTTCGGCGCGGTCAACGAGCTGGGCGTGTTCGCCATGGTCGAGCTGGGCCTGAAGGAGGTGAAGAACCCCAGCGCGATCTTCCTGTCGCGCAGCGAGGAGCAGTCCTCCGGCAGTCTGGTGATGGTGGTGTGGGAGGGCACGCGACCGATCCTGATCGAAGTGCAGGCCTTGCTGGATGACTCGCCGCTGGGCAATCCCCGCCGTGTCGCCGTCGGCCTGGACGGCAATCGCCTGTCGATGCTGCTGGCAGTGCTCAACAAGCATGGCGGCCTGTTCACCGGCGATCAGGATGTCTTCCTGAACGTGGTCGGCGGGGTCAAGGTGCTCGAGACCAGCGCCGACCTCGCGGTGCTGTGTGCGGTGGTCTCCAGCCTGCAGAACCGTCCGCTGCCGCGCGAGCTGGTGGTGTTCGGCGAGGTGGGGCTGTCCGGCGAGATCCGTCCGGTGCCGAGTGGCCAGGAGCGCATCGTCGAGGCCGCCAAACACGGCTTTACGCGCGCCATCGTGCCCAAGGGCAATGCCCCCAAGAACCCGCCCAAGGGCATGACCATCGTGGCGGTCGACAAGCTGTCCCAGGCACTGGAAGCCCTGTGACATCTGCGCCTGGCGCGTGAGCCTGCCGCACGGGGACATCGTGGTGTGATGCTGCATACAACGAACAAGGCCAGCCTAGCGGCTGGCCTTGTTCGTATGGGGTTTTCTCCGAGCACGAAGCTCAGCCTGTCTTGTCAGTTCTGCTTGTCAGTCCTGCTTGTCAGCCTGACGGGCGGCATGAGCACAGGCCTTGAGGCGTGAGACCAGAAGCTCGACACCGCGCTCGCGCATCAGTTCTTCATTGCGCCCCGGCACCTCTTCGACATCGCCTGCATAGGCATTGATGGCGGCTTCGACCGAGCTTTCGCGCAGCAGGTGCAGCATCGGGTAGGGCGAGCGGTTGGTGTAGTTGGCCGCGTCGTCTTCCTCGGTGTCCTCGAACACGTATTCCGGGTGGAAGCTGGCCAGCTGATAGATGCCTTCGTAGCCCTGCATCTCCAGCAGCGCCTCGGCATAGTCGAGCAGCTCGAGGTAGGTATCGAAGTCGCGGAAGCCGTCCTTGAAGATCACCAGCGTCGTCTCGGCGTCGCGATTGGCATCCAGGTTCAGCAGCTCGTCGCCGAGTGCCTGCAGGCAGCGCTCGAGCCCTGCACCGGGCACCACGGCATACTGGATGCTGTTGCGTGCCATCTCGCGGGCGGCAAACGGGCACAGATTGTCGGCGATGATGTGCGCCTCGACCCACTGGCGCGTGGCGTCGATGGCCTCGGCTTCGCTGGCATCCAGCGGCGGGGTATAGCCACCCGCCGTCTCGGGAGTCGTGGTATCGGTCGGCGTAGCGTCGGTGGTCATGGCGTCAGGGTCCGCAGCGGTGTCAGGAACGGGTATTGTCACTGCTCGGGCGCGGCATGGCCAGCGCCGTGTCTTCTCGTCTCTCTTCGTGTCTCGTTATCGTGTCTCGTCGCCGTGTTTCTTGATCATGTCTCTTCATCGTGTCTCTTCAGCGTATGTCTTTATAGTGAGAGGACCGCAGGGCCGCAGGTCGTTGTCGAGCATGTGGCGGCCCTGTTTCATTAGTGATTTCAGCGATAGACTTATCACCGCTGGTTTCAAGCCTGCCCCGAATACGCTCAGGGGCATTGCGGCTACCGGCTGACGACTTCTTTCCTGCCTCGCCACGGAGATACTTCTTGTCCGCTGATACTCCGCCTCCTTCCTCGCCGTCCCCCGAATCTCCCGAATCTACCGAGACGGCAGAGGGGCCCGAGCACACCAGTGCCGCGGCCTATCGCCTGTCGCGACTGTTGCCCTTTCTCGGCTGGATGCGTCAGCTGTCGCCCGGGGATGCGCGTTCTGATCTGATCGCGGGCCTGAGTGGCGCGGTGCTGGTGCTGCCCCAGGGGGTGGCCTATGCGTTGATCGCCGGCCTGCCACCGGCGCATGGGCTGTATGCTGCCATCGTGGTGGCGATCATCGCCGGCCTGTTCGGCAGTTCGCGGCATATGGTCAGTGGCCCGGCCGCGGCGATCTCGATGGTGGTGTTCGGCACCGTCTCGACCCTGGCCGCGCCGGGCAGCCCCGAATACCTGCCGCTGGTACTGGCGCTGACCTGCATGGTCGGCATCATCCAGCTGTCGTTGGGGCTGATGCGCATGGGGGCGCTGGTCAATCTCATCTCGCATACGGTGGTGATCGGCTTCACCGCCGGCGCCGGGGTCTTGATCGCCACCAGTCAGCTCAAGCACCTGTTCGGCATCGCGCTTGGCGATGCCTCGAGCTTTCTCGGCACCTGGTGGGCGCTGCTCGGGCATCTGGGCGATACCTCGTGGGCCACGCTGATCACGGGGCTCAGCACCTTGCTCACGGCCGTGCTGGTTCGGCGGCTGAATCGCAAGCTGCCGTGGATGCTGGTGGCGATGGCCGTCGGCTGCGGTGTCGCGGCATTGCTCGGTGGCAGCGCGGCAGGTATCCCGATGGTCGGCGCCCTGTCCGGCAGTCTGCCGCCGTTTACCCTGCCGCCGCTGGGCTTTGACACCCTGCGCTCGCTGGGCGGGGCGGCCTTCGCGCTGGCGGTGCTCGGCTTGATCGAGGCGGTCTCCATCGCGCGCGCCATCGGCGTGCGCTCGCATCAGCGTATCGATGGCAACCAGGAGTTCATCGGCCAGGGCTTGTCGAATCTGGCGGGCAGTTTCTTCTCGTGCTTTGCCGGCTCCGGCTCCTTCACGCGCTCCGGCGCCAACTATGATGCCGGCGCCCGCACCCCGCTGTCGGTGGTGGTGGCGGCGCTGATCGTGCTGGCGGTGCTGTTGCTGGTGCCTGACGTGACCGCCTGGCTGCCGTTGCCTGCGATGGCGGGCCTGATCATGGTGATCGCCGCCAACCTGATCGAAGTCGCTCATATCCGTCAGATTCTGGCCGTCAGCCGCGAAGAGGCGGTGGTGCTGGTGATCACCTTCCTCGCTACCCTGCTGTTGCCGCTGGAGTTCGCCATCTTCGCCGGGGTGCTGGTCTCGCTGGTGCTGTATCTGAACCGCACCTCACGGCCCCGTCTGGTCGAGATGGCGCCAGACCCGGAGCATCCGGAGCTTGGCGTGCGCAATGCCGAGCGTTATCAGCTGGCCCAGTGCCGGGAAGTGGTGATTCTGCGTGTGGATGGTTCGCTGTTCTTCGGGGCGGTCGACCACGTCCAGCGCAAGCTGGCGCGCTATACCGGCAAGCACGTCATCCTGCTGGGCACCGGCTGCAACTTCATCGATATCGCGGGCGCCGAGATGCTCGAGATCGAGCAGCGTCGCCTGCGCGATGCCGGCGGCAGTCTCAGCATGTGCGGCTTTCGCATGTACGCGCTGGAAGTGATGGAGCGCGGTGGCTTCCTCGAGCGCATGGGGCGTGAGAACTACTTCCATACCGCCGAGGCGGCGATTGCCTCGCTGCGCGACTCGGTCGCCGAAGCGCATCGCGCCCACGGTGATCAACCCGCTGCCTGCCCCGATTGTCAGCTGTTCGGCCCGGCCGGGATCGGGCCGGGGCAGGGGGTGCGCCTGACGCCACCGTTGGCGTGAAAGCACAAGGCTGGGGGCGGCTGCACGCTTGCGCTAGAATATGGCCCCTTGATGGTGCGGCCAGCCAGCCAGCCAGCCAGCTAGCCGCCCATTGCCTCAATCCTGTTCTGTCTGCCGAGAGATGCCCATGAGTTTGCCCACCGTGGCGGCCAGCTGCGACCTGATTCGCGACGGCCGTCCGTTGATCGATGTGCGCGCGCCGGTCGAATTCGCCGCTGGTGCCTTGCCGGGTGCCGTCAATCTGCCGCTGATGGATGATGAGGAGCGTCATCGCGTCGGGGTGCAGTACAAGCAGGTCGGCCCGGAATCGGCGGTACATCTTGGCCATCAACTGGTCAGCGGCGGGATCAAGCGCGCACGTATCCGCGCCTGGGTCGAGCACGTCGAGCGGCACCCTGACGCGATTCTCTATTGCTTCCGCGGCGGCATGCGTTCCCAGCTCAGTCAGCAGTGGCTGCAGGAAGCGGGGATCGAGCGCCCGCGCATCGAGGGCGGCTGGAAGGCCATGCGTCAGCAGCTCTGTCAGCATATCGATGAGCGTGCCGAGCAGGCCCCGATGCTGTTGATCGGCGGGCTGACCGGCTGCGCCAAGACCGAGCTGATCCATGCGCTGGACAATGGCATCGACCTGGAAGGCTGTGCACGCCACAAGGGTTCGGCCTTCGGCCGCCATCCCTTCCCGGCGCCGAGCCAGATCGACTTCGAGCACCGCATCGCCGCCGAGATGCTCACGCTTGAGGATGAAGCGCCGACCATCATGGAAGACGAGTCGCGTTTCATCGGCAGCGTCAACATTCCGCTCGCCACCTGGCGTGCGATGGAGCAGGCGCCGTTGATCCGCGTCGAGATGCCGCTGGATTGGCGAGTCGTGCAGATTCAGAAGGACTATATCGAGGGGCTGTGGTCCACCTACAGTCGCCACTATGGTGACTTCCTCGGCTGGACCCTGATGCAGCGCCAGCTGCGTCAGGCGCTGCTGCGTCTGCGCAAGCGCCTGGGCAGTGCGCGCCTTGCTCGTCTGGTGCGCATGCAGGACATCGCCTTCCAGGAGCACAAGCGCGGCAACCCCATTGCCCATGAAGGCTGGCTGGCGCCGCTGCTCAGCGAGTATTACGACCCGATGTACCGCTATCAGCTCGAGAAGCACGAGCGCACCTTCCTGCACGTCGGCGACTGGGACAACAGCCTCGCCTTCGCGCGTGAGTGGAGCGCCAATCACCGCTGGCAGCGCTGATATCCCTCACGAGCGCCGTCAGCGCTCACGCATTCAGCCAGTCCACCAGCAGGCGGTCCAGCAGGGCCGCCTGACGATCAAAGCGCTTCGGGTCCTCCAGCAACGCCTCGCGTGACTGCACGCCATTGCCCTCCAGAGGCGCGGGGTGGCGGGCCAGGCGGTCCTGCGTGGCCGCCGCATCCATGTGCGGATGGAAGTTGAGCGCCACTACGCGACCCTCATCCCAGCTGAAGCCGGCCACTGGCGTATGCTCGCTGCTGGCCAGCAGCTCGCAGTCTTCCGGCAGGCCGCAGATCTCCTCATGCCACATCAAGGCCTCGAACTCGGCGGGTAGCCCCAGCGGGCACTCGTTGCTGCGCGTCAGCGTGGCCCAGCGACGCTGCGGCACCACGGCGGATGAGACGATCGCCCCCATCTGCTCGGCGATCAGTCGCGCCCCCAGGCCAATTCCCAGCAGCGGGCGATTGCTGTTCAGCGTGCGCCGAATCAACTTGCGCTGCAGGCGCAGCGACTGCTGTTCGGCGGGCGAGGCGGGCTGTGCGGCGCTCGACAGGCGTTGCGGTCCATCCAGCACCACCAGCGCATGGAAATCATCGATGCCCGGCAAGGCTTCGCCTGCCAGCGGGAAGCTGGTGTTGAAGCTGTGCCCCATGCCGGAAAGCCAGTCCTTGAGGCGTAGCGGACTCTGCCAGTCATGCGCTAGCGTTGCGGTATCGGCGGCTGAATCTGGTTCAGTGTCAGGGAGTTGCCCCTGATGTATGAAGTAAAGATGCATGGCTTCATCATGCGTGAGCGCTATGTCAGCGTAAAGACCCCAGTGTCGGCATCCCAGTACCTGCATCTCAGAACCTGCACCGGGCGAACCAGCCGCGACACGACAAGGAGAGAACCGCATGCGGGCCGAACTGCTCGAACAGATCTATACCGTGGTGGCGCAGATTCCCGAAGGGCGCATCACCACCTACGGGCGTATCGCCAAGATGACCGATGGCGCCAGCGCGCGCATGGTCGGCTCGGCGATGCGTCACCTGCCGGATGGCCATCAGTTGCCGTGGCATCGCGTGATCAACGCCTCGCTCAAGGTCACCGAGCACGGCGGGGCAGTGCGCCAGCGGGAAAAGCTGCGCAGCGAAGGTATCCTGTTCGATGGTGCTGGCCGCGTGCCGACGGAATGCCTGTGGCCCTGAGGAGTGCGGCAGTACGGCGGCGCTTGAGTAGGGTCGCGTTCATCCGGCCACGCGCGGGCGCTACCCTTTCGCCTATCCTATCGCATACCCTATAGCGACCTCCGGTGACATCGCGGCTGGCGGAGCCAAGACGCCAGCGCGAACGCCGCATATTGAATAGTGAAGTGAGAATAGAGCCGTCATGACTCAGCCTGTATCCGGTTTCCGTGCGCGCCTTGATGCGCTGGCCCCCGTGCGCCGTACTGCCTTCATGGCGGCGCTGACCGAGCGACTCCTGCCCAATGCCGGCTTCTACGCCGAAGCCAATGGCACGGCCAGCGCACTGGACACCACGCGTGAGCTGCGCAAGCTGCTGGACCTCGTCTGGGAGCAGCTGCGCGTGCGTGATGCCAAGATCGATTTCTCGCTGCAGGCCGAGAAGGTCACCGCCTTCGAGCCCGCCGAGGAGGACGACAGCTTCGGCGCGCGCCGCGCCCTGGAAGCCGTGATGGCGCTGACCGCCTGCATCGATGTGCTGATCAGCGAAGAGCCGGAAGCCGCGCTCAAGATCAGCCGTCTGTCCGCCGATGGCGTGCGCGCACTGATCGACCTGCAGGCCGGTGAGGGCATCGAGCAGGAAGCGCTGGAAGCCATGATTCGCGAACATCCGTTGATGATCGATGAGCGTGACTTCCAGGATGCCGTGCTCGAGAGCGTCGAAGCCCCGCAGCTGTCCCGCGATGACTGGCGCGCGCTCAAGCAATTGGGTCGCAATGAAGATGTCAGCAATCTCGGGCTATCCTTGCAGGACTGAGCGGCCCGATTCGGGCCATCCTGGTGCCAGTGATGACTGGCCAGCCGTTGTTGGAGAGACAGATGAGCGACACCCGTCAGCAGGATTCTTCTCCGATGAACGCAGCGCTGAATGGCGTGATTCAGGCGCGTCTGGACGCCATGCGTGAGCGTCTCGCACAGCCGACGCTGAGCGCGGCGGATGTGCATGCGCTGCGCGTCGACTGCAAGCAGCTGCGCGGCTGGTGGCAACTGCGGCGCGAGTCGCTGGGCAAGTCGGCGGTGAGTGAGCATCAGACGCGTCCGCGCGCCGTCGCCAAGGCATTGGCCGGACCGCGCGAGGCGCACATGCTGCGCAAGACCCATGGTCGCGCCTACGCCTGGGTGGATGAGCGCAGTCAGCGCCTGCTGGATGCGCTGCGTCCGGGGCTGACCAGTGCCTCGCTGAGCGAGCCCGAAGGCGAGCTGGATCACGCGCCGCTCGAGACGCTGCTGAGCGAAGAGCGGGCGGCCTGGCAGGCGGCACCGCTGACGGTGGAGGAGCTCAACACCGGGCTGGAGTTCAGTCGTCATCGCATCAGCAAGCTTGCGGCGCAGGTGGCCAGCAAGCGTGAGATCGAGGCGTCTCACCGGCTGCGCAAGTGGGTCAAGTACCGCATGTTCCAGCTGGCACTGGCGCACGAGGCGCTGGGCGAGGCAGCCGCGCGGGAGCTCGAGTCACCGAGTCACGGACGGCGCCGCGAGCCGGAACTGCTCGACAAGGCGGCCGCGCGGCTGGGCAATCAGCATGACCTGGCGGAGCTGGCGCTGTGGGTCGGGGAGCGCGTGATGCTGCCCGCCGCCGAGAAGCATCTGGTCGCGGACATCATGACGCTTGCTGACCAGCGACTCGCGCAGGCGCTCAAGCCACTGAAGAAGCTGGGCTACGTCTGAGCGCTGTTCTCGCCTGAACCGAAGTTGCGTCTCTGCAGACAAGAGCGCCGCCATTTCCTGAGGAAATGGCGGCGTTCGCGTTTCTGCCTGAACTACCCTGCGGCTGCGCTTACAGGCGCATCTCGATACCGCGTGCGGCCATATGCGCCTTGGCCTGGGGGATCGTGTACTCGGCGAAGTGGAAGATGCTGGCGGCCAGCACCGCATCCGCACCGCCTTCGAGCACGCCATCCACCAGGTGGTCGAGGGTGCCGACACCGCCGGAGGCGATCACCGGCACGCTGACGGCGTCGGAGATGGCGCGTGTCACGCCGAGATCGAAACCGGCCTTGGTGCCATCGCGGTCCATGCTGGTCAGCAGCAGCTCGCCGGCGCCCAGCTCGACCATCTTCTTCGCCCACTCGACGGCGTCGAGTCCGGTCGGCTTGCGGCCACCGTGGGTGAAGATCTCCCAGCGCGGTGTCTCGCCGTCCTGGCTGACGCGCTTGGCGTCGATGGCGACCACAATGCACTGGCTGCCGAAGCGTTCCGCGGCTTCACGCACGAAGTCCGGGTTGAACACGGCCGCGGTGTTGATCGAGACCTTGTCCGCGCCGGCATTCAGCATGGTGCGAATATCTTCACAGGTGCGGATGCCGCCCCCCACCGTCAGCGGGATGAACACCTCACCGGCGATGCGCGACACCATGTCGACCGTGGTGCCACGGTTGTCGACGCTGGCGGTGATGTCGAGGAAGGTGATCTCGTCGGCGCCTTGCTCGTTGTAGCGCTTGGCGACCTCGACCGGGTCACCGGCATCGCGGATACCGACGAAGTTGACGCCCTTCACGACACGACCGGCGTCGACGTCCAGACACGGGATGATGCGTTTGGCGAGTGCCATGATCGCTCCCCTCAGGCCTTGCGGCCGGTGATGGAGTCGGACAGCGCCTGCGCTTCGGCGATGTCCAGGCTGCCTTCATAGATGGCGCGGCCGGTGATGGCACCGAGGATGCCCTGATCGGCCACTTCGGCCAGGCCACGGATGTCATCCAGGTTGGTCACGCCGCCGGACGCGATCACCGGGATACCGCCTTCGCGGGCCAGTGCCACGGTGGCTTCGATGTTGACGCCCTGCATCATGCCGTCGCGGGCGATGTCGGTGTAGACGATGGAGGACACGCCGTCGTTGGCGAAGCGCTTGGCCAGCTCGGTGGCCTTGATGGTGGAGACTTCGGCCCAGCCATCGGTGGCCACGAAGCCGTCACGCGCATCGAGACCGACGATGATGCGGCCCGGGAAGGCACGGCACATCTCGGCGACGAAGGCCGGTTCCTTCACGGCCTTGGTGCCGATGATGACCTGACCGACGCCGGCTTCCAGATAGTGCTCGATGGTCGCGGCATCACGGATGCCACCACCGATCTGGATCGGCAGCTCCGGGTAGGCGCGGGCGATGCGTGTCACGGCGTCGCCATTGACCGGCTTGCCTTCGAAGGCACCGTTGAGATCGACCAGATGCAGACGACGGCCACCGGCCTCGACCCAGCGCGCGGCCATGGCCAGCGGGTCATCGCCGTAGTTGGTGGAGTCTTCCATGCGGCCTTGCTTCAGGCGTACGCACTGACCGTCCTTGAGATCGATCGCGGGGATTACCAGCATGTCGGGTGTCCTCTCGGCGTGTCTGGGCACGCCTGTATTGTCGTCGGTATATCGAAGGCGGATGTATCGGCGTCCGTCACGCGAGACAGACGCCGAGGGTCACGCGGGCGAGCCTTCAGGGCTGCCAGCGGACGAAGTTCTCGAGCAGCTTGAGGCCGGCGGCCGCGCTCTTCTCCGGGTGGAACTGCACCGCGAACAGGCTGCCCTCACCGATGGCGACGTGCGCCTCGGCACCGGCGTAGTGCGTGGCGCCGTAGACCTTGGAGCACTCGCTGGCCGACACATAGAAGCTGTGCACGAAGTAGAAGCGCGAGTTGTCCTCGATGCCTTCCCACAGCGCGTGGCCCTGGGTGTGCGCGACATGGTTCCAGCCCATGTGCGGCACCTTGAGGCGCTGGCCGTGCTCGTCCAGCTGCTGGTCATCGAAGCGTTTCACGTCGCCCTTGAAGTAGGCGAGGCAATCGATGCCACCGTTCTCTTCGCTGCGCTCCATCAGCATCTGCTGACCAACACACACGCCCAGCAGCGGCTTGCTGTGGTTGCTCAGCAGCTCGCCGACCAGACCACGCAGCTCGGCGCGTTCAAGCTCGCCCATGCAATCACGGATGGCGCCCTGGCCGGGCAGCACCACGCGGGTGGCGCCGCGGATGGCGCGCGGGTCGCTGGTGATCACGACATTCTCGTCAGCCACGTGCTCAAGCGCCTTGGCGACGGAGTGCAGGTTGCCCATGCCATAGTCGATGACGGCAATCGTCATGTCTTTCTCCCGAAGGCCGGAGGCAGGCTCCGGCGCTGGATGTCAGGCGTCTGGCGCCCGGATCATTCGTTTACAGCGAGCCCTTGGTGGAGGCGATACGGCCTCCCATGCGCTCGTCCTCTTCCACCGCCATGCGCACGGCACGACCGAAGGCCTTGAAGATGGTCTCGGCCTGGTGGTGGGCATTGAAGCCCTTGAGGTTGTCGATATGCAGGGTGGCGCCAGCATGATTGACGAAGCCCTGGAAGAATTCCCAGAACAGCTGGGTATCGAAGCGACCGATGTTGCCGCGGGTGAACTCGCACTGCATGAACAGGCCCGGACGACCGGAGAAGTCGATCACCACGCGAGACAGGGCTTCATCCAGCGGCACATAGGCATGGCCGTAACGGCGGATGCCGGCCTTGTTGCCCAGCGCCTGCGCGAAGGCCTGACCCAGGGTGATGCCGATGTCCTCGACGGTGTGGTGGTCATCGATATGCAGGTCGCCATCGCAGTCGACCTCGATGTCGATCACGCCGTGACGGGCGATCTGGTCCATCATGTGTTCGAGGAAGGGCACGCCAGTGTTGGCGCTCAGCTTGCCTTCACCGTCCAGATTGATGCGGACCCGGATCTTGGTTTCCGAGGTGTTGCGATGAACTTCGGCGATACGCTCTACCATGATGTCTCTCCAGCGGTCGGTGACGCCATCAGCGGCATCGAGGCCGATGGGGTCTGGGCGCAGTCTGGGGCCTTTGGTATGAGAGGCGTGTGTCCAGTCCGGCCGGGAAGTGCGCATCATGTGGTTATTGTCATGTGATGTCGCAATCGAAATCGTGATCAGGGCATTGACGACGGCAGAGAGCCGTCGGCGGGGCGCTTGATCGGCGGCAGGCGCGTCGTCTTTGTGCCTGCCCGACCCGTCATTATAGAGAAAGGACAATGGCATCCGCTACAATGGCGGGCATTCATATCGCGGGCGAGGATCTCACCATGCCGGTCACTCTTCAGATGATCGATCACGCACGCTGGCAAACCGATGAGCAAGTCCGTATCGATCTGTCGCGTATCTATCACGAAGCCCCCAGTGAGCGTCTCCCGCTCGCCCCGGATGACTTCATTCAGGCCAATCTCGCCGCGGGACACCGCTTCTGCAGCGCCTTCTTCAACGATCGTCATATCGGCGCGCTACTCTGCGAGGATGAAGGCGATGCCTGGAAGATCAGCCATTGCTGCGTGCGCAAGAGCACGCGTCGACGCGGTGTCGGTACGCGTCTGATGGCGCTGCTGTCACTGGAAGCGGCCAGTGCCCAGCGTCTGCTGGTCGTGCCGAGTCAGGGATTGACCCTGGCCGACGAGCTGCTGGTATCACGTCTCGGCTATGTGCGAGACCCCGCCCGCGACGGCTTCGTGCTGGCGCAGGAGTGAACCCGGTTGTTGCCGGATGCGGAACTGACGTCAACGCGACCTGTCCACCGGCTGTGTCATCATCATTTCTGTCTTGAGGCTGTCTCGCTGTGCGGGAGGATGGCGCGCAGCGCTCGAGCTAGATGATGAGCGGGAGAAAGGGCATCGCCTGATGCCACGAGTCCCCAGCGCCATTCCATGTGCTGCCCTCTGGAGTGAGGGCACCGTAGCAATTCTCATCGTGTCAAAGGGAGGACGTAGATGAAAGCACTGTTCAGAGCCTTGCTGGCCATCGTCGGAGTACTGGCGTTGGTGGTCGTGGCAGGGGTGATCTATGTCACCACCTTCCTCGATCCGAATGATCTCAAGCCGCGACTGGTCAAGGCGGTCAAGGACCAGGCGGGGCTGGAACTGGCCCTGAACGGCCCGCTGGACTGGTCCTTCTATCCGCGTCTCGGCGTCAGCGTCGAGGACGCCGAAGCCTGGCTGCCGGAGCAGGAACGTGACCAGTCTCCATTTGCCTCCTTTACCCGCGCGGAAGTCGGCGTGTCCTTTACGCCACTGCTGAGCGGTGAGGTCGAAGTCGAAGGCGTCTTCCTCGACGGCCTCAAGCTGGCGCTCGAGCGAGATGCACAGGGGCGTGGCAACTGGGAAAGCCTGCTCGAGCATGCGGCGACGGCCGCCGACAGTGGCGCGGCGGATGAAGCGCTGCCGCCGGCCAAGAGCGCCGGTGTGGCGCTGGCGGATGACACGACGCCGTCGGTGCAGAATGGCGCCGGCAGCATGGCGGTCAATCTCGATATCGCCTCGGTGCAGGTCACCAATGGTCAGATCGCCTATCAGGACGCGGCCAGCGGGCTCGACATGACGCTCAACGACGTGGCGTTGACGTCCTCCAACGTCAGCCCCGACAAGGCTTTCCCGGTCGAGCTGTCGTTCGTGGCCGATGGGCGTGAGCCGGAGCTTCAGAGCACCGTCAGCCTCGATGGCAAGGTGGCGCTGGACCTGCAGGGCGGCCGTCATGTGCTGACCGGCGTGAGCCTGGATACCACCACGCGCATGCCGTCGCTGGGTGACAAGGACCAGAGCGTGGCGCTGGATATCGACACCCTGACGCTGGATACCGACAAGCAGCTGTATCTGGCCGATGGCGCCGAGCTTGACGCGACGCTCCATCAGGCCGCGCTGGGTGACAAGGCCCTGCCGCTGAAAGCCACCTTCGGTGCCGAAGCCGACCTGGCGGCGGGCACGGCGAATCTCGAGAACCTGCTGCTGACCTCCGGCAGTGACCTGCGCCTCAGCGGGGCGCTCAAGGCCAAGGACATCACCGGCGATGCGCTCAGCTATAGCGGCCAGTTCAAGCTGGCACCGCTGTCGCCCAAGGCGTGGATGACGCGTGTCGGCATGGAGGCGCCGCAGACCGCCAAGAGCAGCGCGCTGACCTCGCTGGCCTTCTCCAGCCCGTTCAAGGGCGACATGTCGCAGGTGCAGCTGACCAACCTGGTGATGGCGCTGGATGACACCACCATCAATGGGCGTCTCGGCTCGTCCTTCGATGCCTCGCAGATCACCTTCGATCTGGATGTCGACGCGCTCAATCTCGATGACTACCTGGCACCGGCGGGCGCAGACGAGAAGACGGCAAGCCTGGGGGAAGCGCTCACGGCGGGCGTGATCGCGCCGGTCTATGCGGCCGATGGCGACGCGGAGTTGCTGCCGGTGGCATTGCTCAAGACGCTGGGCCTTCAGGGGCAGCTGGATATCGGCACGCTGATCGCCTCGGGTCTCGAGATGAGCAAGGTGACCGCCAAGCTGTCCGGTCAGCCGGGTGTGCAGCAGCTCGATAGCCTGACGGCCAGCCTCTATGGCGGCTCGCTGGCGGCCAATGCACGCATCGACAGCCGCAAGACACCGCTGAGCATGAGCTTCGGCGAGAAGCTGACCAATCTGGATATCGCGCCGTTCCTCAAGGCGCTGGCACCGGAGCAGAAGGACATCCTGCGCGGTCGCCTGACGCTCAATGGTGACTACACCACCAGCACCAATCAGATCGACAGCATCAAGCGCAATCTGAACGGCAAGGGCAATTTCGAGATTCGCAATGGCGAGGTGCTCGACGTCAATATCTCCAGGGAGATGTGCACTGCCGTGGCGACGCTGAGTGGCAAGACCTCCTCGCGCGAGTGGAAGGCCAATACGCCGCTGGAGCGCGCGCAGGGCAGCTTCACGGTCACCAATGGCGTAATCAGCAATCAGGATCTCGCCCTGGCGATCCCGGGCATCGCGCTGGACGGCAAGGGCCAGCTCAACCTGCCGACCGAGGCCTTCGACTACAACGTGGCGGCGCGCTTCATCGAGGGCGCGGATGACGCGGCCTGTGAGGTCAATCCGCGTCTGATCAAGCTGCGCTTCCCGGTGCAGTGTCAGGGCAATCTGAGCGGTGAGCCGGGCGAGTGGTGTGGCTTCGATCAGAAGGGCTTCCAGAGTGCCGCAGCGGAACTGGCCAAGGATGAAGCCAAGCGCAAGGCGGGCGAGAAGGTCAGCGAGAAGCTGGATGAGAAGCTCGACGAAGATACCCGCAAGAAGATCGACGACAAGCTGGGCGAAGGCGCCAGCGACAAGCTGAAGGGCGCGATTCAGGGGCTGTTCAACTGATCACGCGCTCCCTTCGCAGCAAGACCGGCACGCCAGCTCCTCGGGGCTGGCGTGCTGCCGTTTGAGCCCAGGCCATGGCGTCGACCATGGCGCGAGCAGAGGAAGTTTTGATGGCGCGACCTGACACTGCTGCCACGCCAGACGTGACAGCTCCCGAGAGCCACGCCACACCCGGCTTTGAAGACATCGCCCTGAGCCCCGAGGCGTTTCAGGCGCGTGTGTTTGACTGGTTCGATGAGCATGGCCGCAAGCATCTGCCCTGGCAGGAGAACACCACGCCGTATCGCGTGTGGGTCTCGGAGATCATGCTTCAGCAGACCCAGGTCGCGACGGTGCTGCCGTACTACGCCCGCTTCATGGAGCGCTTCCCGGATGTCGCGGCGCTGGCGGCGGGGGACATCGATGACGTGCTGCACCTGTGGACGGGCCTTGGCTACTACGCGCGCGCGCGCAATCTACACAAGGCCGCGCAGCAGGTCGTGAATGAGCACGACGGCGCCTTCCCGGTCGAGAGTGTCGAGGCACTGTCGGCCTTGCCGGGCATCGGGCGTTCGACCGCCGGGGCGATCATCAGCATCAGCACCGGACAGCGGGCGCCGATTCTCGATGGCAACGTCAAGCGCGTGCTGGCACGCCTGCATGCCGTGGAAGGCTGGCCGGGACGACCGGCGGTGGAGCGCAAGCTGTGGACGCTGGCGGAGCGCTACACGCCGCAGGTGCGGCTGGCGGACTGGACCCAGGCGATGATGGATCTCGGAGCCACCCTGTGCACGCGCGGCAGCAAGCCGGATTGCGCGCGTTGCCCCTTCGAGGAGGTCTGCGTGGCGCATGCGCGTGGCGAAGAGAAGCGCTTCCCCGAGAGCAAGCCCAAGAAGGCCATTCCGACGCGTCAGACGCTGATGTTGCTGGTCAGCGATGCGGCGGGGAAGATCCTGCTGGAGCGCCGTCCGCCAACGGGCATCTGGGGCGGTCTGTGGGCGCCGCCACTGGTCGAGGACCGCGAGGCCGCGCGGGAATGGGTCGCCCGCGAAGCCCGCGGCGCCCATCTGGAGGCGCCACTGGCGAGTTTCGAGCATGTCTTCAGCCACTTCCGGCTGACCATCACGCCGCAGCCGGTACAGCTGGGGGAGGCAGGGCTTGCGCCAGCTCAAGCGGCCGGGAGCGTCAACGAGTCAGCCGCCGACCGCCGCTTCGTCGACCCTGCCGCGCCGGACGCCGTGGGCCTGCCGGCGCCGGTCAAGGCGCTGCTGGCACGCTGCACGGATGATCTGTTCGGCCTGTGAGGCCTTGCTGGCGTCGGCATCGGCAGCACGTCTGGGGCAAAGCGGTTCAAGCGTGCGAGAATGAGGCAACAGTAAAGGCGTCTGGCGAAGGCTCGGCGCTCATCCGCACTGACATCCAGTTCTCTTACGGAGTTACCCATGCGCACCGTACATTGCCGCAAGTATGACCAGGACCTGCCGGGTCTCGATTTTCCGCCGCTGCCGGGCGAGAAGGGCCAGGACATCTGGTCCAACGTCTCGAAGCAGGCATGGGAAGAGTGGCAGGCGCTGCAGACGCGTCTGATCAACGAGAAACACCTCAACATGATGGATGCCGACAGCCGTCGCTATCTGATGGAGCAGATGGATCGCTTCTTCAACAACCAGGAGACGGACCAGGCCGAAGGTTTCGTGCCGACGGACGCCGCCGCCAAGGGCGAATCGCAGGGCGGACAGGGCTACGAAGTCTGAGTGGACGGCGAGGACGGCGGAAGGCAAATTACGACGCCAAATTCTTGATAAGCAAGGGTTGACGTCGGGAAAGGTTTTCTATTTAATACGTCCTCGTTGGCAAGGGCCAGATAGCTCAGTTGGTAGAGCAGGGGATTGAAAATCCCCGTGTCGGCGGTTCGATTCCGTCTCTGGCCACCAAGTGTTGGGGTATAGCCAAGTGGTAAGGCACCGGTTTTTGGTATCGGCATTCCCAGGTTCGAGTCCTGGTACCCCAGCCAGCTGACATGCAGTAACGTAGTAAGAAGACTCATATCATGAGTTCTTTGTGCCGGCTTAGCTCAGTTGGTAGAGCAACTGACTTGTAATCAGTAGGTCGAGGGTTCGACTCCTTTAGCCGGCACCATCTTCAGGCTTCTGTAGATGAGCGAAGAACACACGATATAGAGGTCGCCTTGGCGGCTTTTTTTGTGTCTTCAGGTTGGCCAGATAGCTCAGTTGGTAGAGCAGGGGATTGAAAATCCCCGTGTCGGCGGTTCGATTCCGTCTCTGGCCACCAAGTGTTGGGGTATAGCCAAGTGGTAAGGCACCGGTTTTTGGTATCGGCATTCCCAGGTTCGAGTCCTGGTACCCCAGCCAATTCTGGCTAGCTGATGAAGTCGCAGGATGAATTCGGCAGCCAACAGAAAAGCCACCCTTCGGGGTGGCTTTTTTGCGTCTGGTGTCCCGTCCTGAATATAGTTGACACGTTCTGACCTATCTTTAGGGAGAGCGTG
>NZ_JARWKS010000030.1:0-23697 GCF_029846405.1 Cobetia sp. 29-18-1 | reverse complement strand
GAATGCCATTGGCAGCACGAAAAACCCTGACGTATGACCAAGGACGGGAGATGGCTAGGCATGCCGCTATCACGCAAAATACTGGCGTCGCCATCTACTTCTGTGATCCCCATAGCCCTTGGCAAAGAGGCAGCAACGAGAATATCAATGGCCTGATTCGCCAGTATCTCCCCAAGGGGACGGATCTGTCGCTGACCAGCCAGGAAGAGCTGGATGCCATTGCCTTCGAACTGAATATGCGGCCTCGAAAACGATTCGACTTCAAATGCCCTATCGAGGTGATGAATGAACTGATGGCAAAACACAATGAAGCGCCATCCTCAATTCAATAGAGTGTTGCACTCAGAGCCTGCATCCGCCCCTTAAAAAAAAGAAACCACACCTGACTAGGCGCCCCTCTTTTGGTTTTGATTCAAGCCATGGGCCCCAGTTCTTCTAGCTTTTTATATATCAACGCCTCATAATGATTAACTCCAAACTTAGACTCGGATTTAATTCTCTCTCTGCGCATCTCACGCTTGAAATATTCAGTATCTCTTAAATCTTCATCCATCTGCATCATCTCAATAACGTATGTTATAACTGAAACACCTTGGAAGTTATATCTCTCTATCAACCCAAGCTTTTCTACATGAGTGGAAACAACCTCATCTTCTTTTAAAAGATGAAAACTCACATAAAGCTCACTTAAAGAGACATCAACCCCTAAAAAATCATTCGGCAAATAGTCAAAATAAGGATTGAAGTACAACCTTTTTCCATTCTCTACCACCCTGGTTCCTTTTTTCCCGTTACACCAACCACAGCAAGGTATTAAATTACAGCTCAGAAAAGAAAACTCCGGGTATATTTCTTTAGGCAAATAGTGATCGTTTGTATAGGGCTCAGAAATCAAGCAATAAGGACATCGCCTTATTTTTGATAAAACCTTAACCCTGAAATCATCTAACTCATCTCTAAGGGGAGCTGGCATTCCCTCGTAACATGACTTCAACTCACTAGATATATTCGAAAAATTAGCAACAACTCCTACATTTTCAAGACTGCGCCTATTTCTCATGTAATGAATAGCACGCGCTTCCAAGTCTCTTTTCATCCTCATTATTGGGGCCACAACATCCCTAGACTTCCCACTAGCATCCAGCTTACTCAGGCTTCCTCTAAAGGAATAAAACGGCTTCCTATCCAACTTAATCATTTCTTTCCTTCTTTGTTGCCGTGGAAAGAAAGGCTCTAGCTTGAAGACCTAGGCTTTTAGAGAACAATCCCTCAATTTGGTCCTTACCATACCCCTTGTCTTTTATCAAACTTTTAATTATTTGCTTATAGTCATGCTCGGGCTCTACAAAGCCAAAAGACTTCTCCATAATAACCTGAAGGTTCTCGCCAAAGCTTTCGTTATCAAGATTCTCAGCCGAAATTACTGCCCCTGATCTATGGACCACATTTATATAATCACTAGGAATTTGCTGCAGGATTACGGGAGAATGTGTGGCCACTATAGAAAATGATTTCTTTTTCTTTAACACCCTATCAAAACTTACCATTAAACTCCACAAGAGCCCTGGGTGTAAGTGGTTTTCGGGTTCATCAAAAAGCACGAGACTATCATCTTCTAAAAATGCTGAGAGCTGGCAGATGATACTCAAAGATATTTTCTGCCCTGAACTCATGCTCTCAAATGATGCCTTCAGTTTTTTTAAATCTTTCGCATCTTCAATATGCTCTGAAAGAGAAGTCTCTATAAACCTCTCCACCTCTTCAAGTAACTCAACATCCTCTATTTCCCAAAGGGCATCACTCACATCTTTCCAATGATCTCGGCTGGACTTAATGACAAAATCGCCGTTCTTTTCGTCTCTCTTCCTAATTCCAATGTACTTGTAATCTCTTTCTTTTTCAGGAATATTAAAGTCATCAAAAGCACTGTAAGAAATGGCGACAACTCGACTTATTGGAGGTCTTTCAGGGATAAAAACCGAGTCATCATTATTCTCAACAATATCATAAGAAAGCCTGTTCAAAAGACGCGTCTTTCCGCTTCCATTCCTCCCTATAAGTACGTTTATCGTGCTTGGCAGCTCCGAAAACATATCAAAAACAAAATGCACCGAGGAATCGCTTTTATCAAACACCGACCCCTTGTAAGTAAACTCTATTTTTGAATATTTTGTACAACCAAAATAGTAGTCACGACCTTCCTTCAAACACTTCTTCGCTTCAGAACCTCTAAGCAAAGAATCCCAGAAAGCTTTATGTTCTTTCACGCCCTCTTCAGGAGGATAATAAACTGCAGTATCTCTTAAACCATGAAGAACTTTATCACCTAACTCTTTCCCTAATTCGGAAAGCCCTCTATAGTAATCGAGATGCTGTCCTAAAGAATAAAAATCCTCCCCAAGCTTTTCAAAAGTCTCAGGTAGTTTTGTTGATGTGTTTTCTTTCCTGTTGTCCAGCGTAGACTCATCATCTAGCTGGGTAGTCATCACCTTCACTTCTCCAAGCTCGATCACTTTACCGTCATGATAAAGAACTGCATCAAAGCTTGTTGAATACGAGTAGTCATCCCAATTTATTTTTGTAAGACAAACTGTAGGGATGCCTTTTTTAACTAAGTTATTTCTAGTAGTGAAAAACATCTAAAAAGCCACCTTGATTAACATCAAACCACTCCCCATCTTAAATCACTCCAAAGCCATTCAATAGATTACGGACCGCATTAAACGGATACCAAAACAAATCTGGCTCAATAACTAAAGCAAACATCACCCCCAGAATCTGCGGCCAAGTAGGTCTATAGAGGATATTTAACTTCTTCATGACACTATAAAATTGATATACACGGCTACCGCACGGCGCTGCAGCAGGGCAAGCTCCGTCCAAGGACCATACGACCCAACGTCCTGTTAAGTCGGTCAACAACCGTAAACCCGAATATGTGAAATTTCATGAAACCTAATGATAGCTGAATTGGTGCACCTGCGGGTATAGGTCGTCAGTTCAATGCGACACTCTGCGTCGCCTGAACGATACGCTGCCTCTGTACCCCAGCGCGCCTAGCTGCGCCCTTCCCTCTATAGCACCCAACTCCACGCCGGAAATTTCCGCACCATTCATGAACGCCTCTGGATCAAGCACTATCGGCAAAAACACGGGCCGCGGCTGCCGATCTGGGTCGCCGTCGAGACCTCGGACTTAAGCACTCTCTCGCAGCTCTTCGTCATAATGAAGGTGCCGGACCAAGTGAGGATCGCTCAGAAATACGGCACTCAGGACTGGAAGGTGTTACAGAGATGACTTCGCTCGCTGAATACCTGCGTAACGTCTGCGCGCACAACAGCCGGCTCTGGAACTGCAATGTCCTTGACCAGCCAAGGCTACCCGAGCAAGGTGAAGTACCGTGGAAGTTCAGGGACGCAAAGCGCCTCGCCCGCCCCTTCCTGCTATTGAGTATCGTGCAGCACATGGCGTTGATAGTTTGCCCAGAAGCCGAGTGGCATCGACGTCTACAGGCACATCTGGAGTTATTCTCGGAGCCTCATTCCAGAAGAGGGCTAACGCTGGAGAACATGGGGGCTCCACCGGGCTTAGAGCGCTGGTGGGCATAATGAAGGTGGGAGCACACAAAAAAAGAACCCCCGCGTAAGCTCGTGAGAGCCAAGAGGCGGGGGCCGTGTTGATATCCATGGTAGAGCATCGCCTTGGGTGAGGCAACGCTTTCTCTAACAAGCACCAGGAGGCGCCTGATGGCTATAGAACAAGGAATCTGGAAGCTGGCAGGTACTGCAGGCGAGATGCCGCAAAAGCTGCGGCCCACTGGGCTAGCGGATGAGGGGCTGCTAGAGGAGCAGATCATGCAGGATGTCTCGATCCTCAATCGGGACTGGTTGTTGATCGGCCGGCAGGTACGCACGGACTTCAACAAGTTGATTGACCTGCTGGCGATTGCTGCCGACGGCACAGTTATCGTCATCGAACTCAAGCGCGACAAGACACCCCGCGACGTGGTGGCTCAGGCCATCGACTATGCCTCTTGGGTCGTCAGCCTGGCCGACTACCAGCTGGTAGAAATCTATCAAAACTTTGCCCAACGTTATCAGCGCTCTCATATGTCTCTCGAGGACGCCTTTGAGGCCAAGTTCGGTATCACGCTAGACAGCGTCACCCTCAACGAAAATCACCAACTAGTCGTCGTGGCCACTCAGCTCGACGCCAGCAGCGAGAGAATCATCAACTATCTCAACGAACATGCCCAGCTCTCGATCAACGCTATGTTCTTCAGCGCCTTCGAGGACCAGGGAAATCATTACCTCAGTCGTGCTTGGATGATCGACCCGGACGAACCGCCCCTGCCTGTCCCACGCAAGGCACGCAAGGAGCCCTGGAATGGCGAGTTTTACGCCTCCTTCGGTGATAATCGTCCATGGGAGTTGGCGCGACGCTATGGCTTCATTGCCGGTGGTGGCGCCGCCTGGTACTCGAAGACCCTCGCTATGCTCTCAGAGGGAGACCGAGTCTGGGTCAACATCCCCAAGACCGGCTACGTAGGCGTGGCTGAGGTGACCGGAGAGCGTTGCCGAGGCGAGCATTTCACGGTCCAGACCGATCAAGGGATTCAGAGACTTCACGACATTGCCACAGCTACCGCCTACCCACAGCTCCACCGAACCTTCGATGAAGAGGATGAGGAGACAGCGGAATACCTCGTGCCAGTCCGCTGGATCACTTCGTACAGTGCCTCACAAGCATTTAGCGAAGTCGGCCTATTCGGCAATCAGAACACTATCTGCAAGCCCACAACACCGAAATGGGAGCATACCGTGACGAGATTGAAACAAGCATGGGACATAGACTGATTATCAGATCTTCACCAGAGAAAATATGTCAGCCACGAGTTCGCAAATGCTAACAAGATAACGTGGCTGGCGTCTATTTACTTTTACTACCAAATCGAAAAAGATGCAAAGTGCAATAACTACGTCAATATAAAACATCGAAAAGTCGAAAACCGAAACTCAACAATCCATCAACCCATATCGAGATTAGAAAAGAGCTTGAATAACATCTTCCTGGTAAGATTCTATTTTAGTAAAACTATCACAATTTACAAACAGCTCAACTAGCTGTTGCTTCTGAAGATTATCTATGTTTGCCCCCCTATAGAGCATAGAATGTTTCTTTATACCTCTTGCCCTATCAGAAATAATTAAGTTTAACTTCACTAGTCGAGCAAGCTCCTCTTGATGAGTAAAAAAATGTTTCAAATGTGTATTAATCACTTTTGGTGTATCAGAGCGATTTTCGGTCAGCACTTCATCTATAAGCACATTTAATCTAGATCGATATAATATTGCTGCATCCATGGCATCGACCCAGTTTTCTGTTGAATCAGAGATCATATTTATAAAATACAACGTCCTAGACTTATTATAATTAATAAACCCTGGCCACATAAGATCTTCCGTTGATATCTCAAGCGCTTTATCAAAGTGATCACATGCAAACCACAAATACATGAGCACATCAGCTTTAACTGAAGGGAGTAGCCATTTGACTTTTGAGCCCACAAGAGCAAGCCCTGCAACCGATAAGATATCAACTGAAGCAGCGCACAAAGACTCTCTCAGTAAATGCATGCCCTTCTTGTTATAATACAATCCCAGATAATTATGATAGATTGTTCTAGTTACTGAATTACGCAATATCGGGCCACGAACATGAAGAAGGCTAGCATGTACATTAAAGTTGTTATCAGCAACAAATTTTTGATAAGCAACAACCGCTTTGAAGAGTTTGATGCTCTCAGTAATTTGAATTGAATTCCCCCTACTGACTGAGTGGAGAGTATCACGCTTTTTATCTATCATCGTTAGGATTCTATCCATACGTTTCTTATAGTATTCCTTGTCAGTATTGACTGCATTAAAAATCGCAGGAAAAATTACAATTACGTCAATCAAATACTGTAAAGTTTCAGCAAACAGCACAGCTGTATTGGAATATTTTTTTAATCTCAACTCGATAGACTCAAATAGCTCTCCTTCCAATTGAATCTCATTTTTAGACCTGAACTTATCTATAAGTTCAGGCAACGAAACTACATACCTTTCGTTGTCGAGTATATTACCATCCATTTTAGTAATATTATTTACGCTATCAATTGAGGTATAAGTACGTACAGCAATGAATAAAGCCAGCAATGCAATACAAAAACCTACCATGGATATAGTAAAGTTAAGTAAATCCTTCCCTTCTTTTAAATAGTAAACCCAGATGGCCAAGCAGCATGACAATAACACAAGCAGGAAGATGACTGCATATAAAGCATTTGACTTTTTCATTGATTTACGAATCTTTTGATTTATATTAAAAAAATATAATGCATCTTGACAGATTCCGCTCCACCTTGGCAATCAGATCTAGTACCCCATGGCGTAGCAGTTCGTGCAGTAGATCGGAAATCTCGGCTTCTGGTTGTGAAAGCGACTGGGAAGTAGGATCGCCCGTAGCGCAACCAGTTCATGTTGATTGTGATCTGGCGAGATCAATCAACAGGTTACGCCCCCCCCCCTTCCTATCTTCCCCCGCAAACCAAAATCGCCATAGCTCCCTGCTGGCGATCCAGCGCGGCGCAGATCTTGCCGCCATACAGATCCGGCAGTGACACCACCTGCACCGCCGCGAAGCCATAATCGTCTTTCACAGCTTCGACAACATCGCGCTCCTGAGGCGGGTGCAGAGTGCCACGCAGCACCGGCGATACCTCTACCTTCACCTGGCTGCGACCTCGACGCACCAAGATCCTCAGCTCGTCCCGGCGATTATCCTGAAGCTCGGCCTGCCACCTGGCAGTCGATCTCTGAAATTTTCTGTCAATCGCTGTAGCGCCTCGCGACAGCGTCGAAGAGCCTCGTCACGAGGCTCCAGCGGCAAGTAGGCCAGGTCGATATCGACCGATAAACGGGGTAATGGCTGCACGAATAGGTTGATGGCCGTGCCGTCCTTCAGTGCGAAACACGGCTCGCCACTGAGAAAAGGCAGCAGCGAGACCAACAGACTGACCTGTTCGTGGTAGCGAGCGTCAATCGGCATGCAGGAACGCCTCCGGCACCGTCACGTGATATTCCCTATCCAGCTTGCCGCCTTGGCAGAGCTGCCGCTTGCCTTTGCCGAGATTCAGTCGGCGTGGTTCCAGGCGAGCGTACCAGGCATGCCCGGCGTGGCGAGCCAGCACCAGGAAGGCCCGCTTGGTTCTCACAGAACGGCATCCCTCCAGCAATGCCTGCAGCCGGCGCGGACGCAGCGTGTTAAGCCCGTCGAAGGTGTCCACCAGCTCACTGCTGAACAGCAGTTCATTCGATGTCACGGCAATCCACTCCAGGACGGCTCTCTCGGGGGTCGATACCTGCAAGCTGAAGGCTCTGCCATCCGGCGCGTAGTCCGTGAAGCTGCCGGGAAGCTGCACTGGCAGACCCTTTTCGGAATGGAGCACCATCCGCCCTGCCCACTCGGCATCATTCAACCACCGGGGCAGCCGAGCGGCCTCCTTGCCATACAGATATGTTGTGCTCTCCCCCATCGGCAGATAGTGGGCAAAGCCATGCAGTGCCAGGGCCGTCCGGCCACCCGGCCAAAACGGTGGAAAGTCCGTGTCGCCGCTCGTCTGCAGGGCGAAAACGGCGCTCTCCCAGGTAAGAGGCTCCCCCGCTTGGCAGTAAGCGCCGTGCCCCACGCGTTGCAGCCAGCCACTGTTGGCCAGTTTACGCGCCTGATCAGAGGTGACGCCGTGTGACGCCATCCACGCGGTCGTCACGACGGCGTCACGCGGGATCTTCTGTAGCAACTGGTTTATTTTCACGTAGAAAAGCGACCTTAAGTTCCGTTCCTAAGATAAATAATAAACCATGTCGGTTTACCTTCAAGATCAGAGTCGTCATTTAAGGCCGCTTTTAGCATGGAATTTAAACCATCGAATGGGCGATACCCGACCCTGCGTAGACACGTCTGCCCAACCTCTTGAATAGGTTATCGAGGCAGCGCTTCTTGCGCGTGCCGATCAGCTGGTTTTTGCAGCCTCCACTAGGGGCCGAGCTGTGCGAGACAGGATGCATCACCGGCAATCACCTTTGCCCGCTACACCGGCAAATTCAGAGACAAGAAAATGAGCGCCCTCTGATATTCGTTGCACTCAGGTCAACAAACACGACGCTCTCTGGCCTCCCTTCGTGCTCCCGCCTTGTTCTAGCGTAGTCAAGCAGTTCCTAAACTAGAACAAGGACAATCAATGTTTACCGACAGTCAGTTAGAGACGGCCAGATCACTCAGGCACCACTTCCATCAGCACCCCGAGCTGAAGTTCGAGGAGACCCAGACAGCGAAGGTGGTCGCAGAGAGACTGCGCGAGCTGGGTTACCAGGTCACCGAGGGTATTGCGGAAACAGGTGTCTTGGCGGAACTGGACACTGGACGTCCTGGGCCCGTGATCGCCTTTCGCGCCGACATGGATGCGCTGCCGATTGATGAGGCCAACACCTTTTCGCACTGCTCCACCAAGCGTGGGCTGATGCATGCCTGCGGGCATGATGGCCATACCGCCACACTCCTCTTGGCGGCTGAAGCCATCATGGAGCAGCGCGGCACCCTGTCCGGGCATCTGAAGCTGATCTTCCAGCCGGCGGAGGAAGGCGGCAATGGCGCAGCGCGGATGATCGAAGAAGGTGTGCTGGAGAATCCGAAAGTCTCCGCGATATTCGGCTACCACAATCGTCCGAACTTCCCGGCCGGCCAGGTATTCGTCAAGCCCGGCCCGGCCATGGGGGGTAACGACACCTTCCGGGTCACAGTCGAAGGTAAAACCGGGCATGCCGCCATGCCGCACCTGGCAGTGGATGCGATCTACGTGGGCACCTCGATCATTCAGCAACTACAGGGACTGGTCGCACGTCACAAATCGCCGCTGGAAGCAGGCGTGATCACGATAGCCGCCTTCCATGCAGGTGATGCGGCCAACATCATCCCTGGCGAAGCCGAGATCCTGATCAATATCCGCAGTGACCGCACTTCCTCGCGTGATGCACTGGCCGGTCAACTTGAGCAAGTCATTTCTGGCGTGTGCAGCGCGCATGGCGCCAGCTACCGAATGGCGCATGAGCTTGAGATCCCCCCTCTCCTCAATGACGCCGAATGGTCTGACAAGGTCCTCGAGATCGCTCGTCACCATCAGGTCAGTGGTGATATCAAGAAACTGGATTATATGCCCACCATGGGCGCTGAGGACTTCGCCTTCTACCTCAGGGAAATTCCCGGGTGCTTCTTCTTCGTCGGCAACGGCGACAGTGCCTACCTGCACAACGAGCATTACGACTTCAACGACGACATCCTGCCGGTCGCGGGCGGTGTCTTCCTGTCATTGGCCAAGGACTTGCTGGCACGCGATTGAACAAGTCGGTCAGAACAACATAACAAGGACAACAACAATGCAAGCCGTTCTCGCATCCATCGAACGTACAGGGAACAAGCTCCCTCACCCTTTCATCCTTTTCACGATTCTGGCAGGACTGATCATCGTCGCATCGGCGGTGCTGGACCTACTCGGGGTGTCTGCCGTCAATCCGCAAAGCGATGCGGTGGTACATGTGCGTAGCCTGGTATCACCTGAGGGTCTGGAGTTCATGTTGACCAGCGTGGTCAGCAACTTCATCAACTTCCCGCCCTTGGGGCTCATCTTGGTCGTCATGTTCGGGATAGGTCTGGCTGACAAGGTCGGTCTCATGTCCACGCTCATGCAGGTCAGCGTCGCGAAAGCGCCTCCGGTCTTGCTGACGTTCTGCGTCTTCATGGCAGGTATCTGCGGCAGTATCGCCTCGGATGCCAACTACCTGATCCTGATACCGCTGGCGGCGATGGTGTACCACTCCGTGGGCCGTCATCCCATCGCCGGTGCCGCGGCAGCCTATGCAGCTGCCGGCGCCGGCTACGATGCCAGTCTGTTCGTGACCGTGGGGGACGCTCTGTTCTCCGGTATCACCACGGATGCTGCCAGGCTCGTGGACCCCGAGGCCTACATTTCCCCCGTCGACAACTACTACTTCGTCGCCTGTTCGGTGTTCGTGCTAGCCATCGTCGGGACTCTCATCATCGACAAGGTAGTGGAGCCGCGTTTGCAACGTGTCCTGCCCATGGGCAAGGACTTCACGGCACAAGGCGAAAAGCCTGAGCTGAAGCCTGAGGAATGGACCGGCATCAAGCGCGTCGGCCTGGCCACATTGGCCTATGTAGCACTTGTCTTGATCGCGGTTCTGCCTGAGGCTTCACCGCTACGCAATGCCGATGGCGGCTTGATCCCCTCTCCCTTCCTCAAGTCCCTCGTGCCGCTGATGTTCCTGTACTTTGTCATGATTGGTCTGGTGTACGGCACGACGGTCGGCAAGATCACCAGCAGTCGCGATGTCCCGCAGAAGATGGCGGAATCTGCCAGCGAGCTGGCCCCGACACTGGTGCTGTTCTTCGCGATCTCGCAGTTCATCGCCTACTTCAAGTGGTCCGAGCTTGGTCAGTTCATTGCCATTGAAGGCTCTAATATCCTGCAGAGCACAGGCTTTACCGGCCTCCCACTGGTCGGTGCCTTCATCGTGATGACGGCTCTGCTCAACATCTTCATGACAAGCGGCTCCGCGCAATGGGCGCTGATGGCACCGGTCTTCGTGCCCATGCTGATGATGATCGATTTCGACCCTGCCTTCGTGCAGGCGATGTTCCGTATCGGGGATTCCAGTACCAACATCATCTCGCCGATGAGCCCCTACTTCTCGGTGGCGCTGGTCTACATGCAGCGCTATCAACCGGAAATGGGCCTCGGCACCCTCGTTGCCACCATGCTCCCGCTGGCGCTTGGCTTCCTGATCGCCTGGTCGGCCTTCCTGATGTTATGGCTCTCGCTGGGCTGGGCCATCGGGCCGGGGGTCTACATGATGGCGAGCTGAGTCAGTGCATCCCCATCATCACCTTCCATAGATAGTCGGCAGCCGGCGTCAGCCGTCTGCCGACTCTGCGTACCAGATTGCCTTGGGTCGCCTCTGCCAAAGGATGCTCGATGGGGATGGCAGACAGGAGGCCCGCCGAGACCTCTTCATGTGCAGCGGCTGCCGTCATGAAGGCGACACCAACACCCGCACAGGCCATCCGACGCGAGATGGAATGCAGATTGCAACGATAGGAAGGCGTCGCGACCTGGCCCGCCGTACGGAAGATGTCATTGACCAGACGCTGCGAACCCGAAACCTCCGGCAAGAAGATCAACTTGTGACGTGCCAACTCCGCCACGGAGACGCTTTCATGATCTGCCAGAGGGTGGTCCCTCGCCACGAGAGCACATAGAGGCCCGCGGGGAAAGGAATGCACGACCAGACGTGGGTCTACCACCGGTCCGTAAGTCACCGCGATATCCACCTCATCATGTAACACCATCTCATGAGGCTCGCGCGGCACATAGATGCCGGTCCGTATATCGATCATCACATCCGGATAACGCTTTGCGACGGTGCTCAACACCGACTTGATGAAGCTATCCACGAAACCATCACCGACAGAGACAGTGACCTGCCCTGTCTGCAGATTCTTCCAGCGTGACAGCGTATCGCGTAGCTCTGAATTGAGTTGTCGCTGTGCGAGATAACTCTCCAACACGAGCCTACCCGCCTCCGTTGGCAATACGTGGCGGCCATTTCTCTCGAGCAACGCTACGCCCAGCTCGTTCTCCAGACTGCGGATCTGACGCGTCACGACAGAAGGATTCACATCCAGATGTTCCGCTGCCGCTCGAACCCCACCACAACTGCTGACCTCTTGAAGGTAAAGCGCACGCTTGTCCAGACACTCCATTCGTCACTATGCCTCTGATAATCAGTGCTACATGCTGGTAGTCATACAGATATCACAGATTCCATATGCGCATCACATGCGATCTACCCCCCCCTCTCGGACGATGGTATTTCGCTAACTGCCTGAATATGCGACGCACCTCGCCATACCCTGATTTAGTCATGGAGCATGACGCGCTATCATGCCCCTACAGCCTTATCTGCAATCCTGAAGCAGTTCCATACGCGGGAGCATCATCGTGAACACGGAAAGTCATTCCCAGCTGGCGAGTTACATCTGGTCCATCGCGGACCTGCTGCGCGGCGATTTCAAACAGTCTCAATACGGGCGCATCATCCTGCCCTTCACCCTGCTGCGCCGCCTGGAATGCGTACTGCAAGACACCAAGGCCAAGACACTGGCCGTGGCGGAGGAGAACGCCGACAAGCCGGATACCCTGCGCGAGAAACTGTTGATGCGTGCCACCGGGCGCGAGTTCTTCAATGCGTCACCGCTTAGCCTGGGTACGCTCTCCGCAACCCAGACATCTGAAGACCTGATGAGCTACGTGCAGGCCTTCAGCCCCAGCGCGCGGGAGATCTTCGAGCACTTCGAGTTCGAGAATTTCGTCCTGCAGCTGAGCAACAATAACCTGCTCTACAAGGTGGTCGAGCGCGTCGCGGAGATCGACCTCAGCCCCGAGGCCGTCAGCAACTACGAGATGGGCATCATCTTCGAGGAGCTGATCCGCAAGTTTGCCGAGAGCTCCAACGAGACTGCCGGTGAGCACTTCACCCCGCGCGATATCGTGCATCTCACCACTTCACTGCTGATGACCGGTGAAGAAGAACACATCGCGCCCGGTGGTATCGTTACCCTGTATGACCCCACAGCCGGTACCGGCGGCTTCCTCTCCGAGGGCGATGCCTACATTCAGGACATCAGCCACAACGTCAGCGTCTCGCTGCACGGGCAGGAGCTCAACCCCGAGTCCTACGCCATCTGCAAGGGCGACATGCTGATCAAGGGCCAGGGTATCGACCAGATCAAGCTCGGCAACACTCTTTCCGATGACCAGCTGCCCGGTGAGCGCTTCGCCTACATGCTTTCCAACCCGCCCTTCGGTGTGGACTGGAAAAAGGTGCAGAAGCAGATCACCGATGAGCACACCCTCAAGGGCCACGATGGCCGCTTCGGCCCCGGCCTGCCGCGTGTCTCCGATGGCTCGTTACTGTTCCTCATGCACCTGGTCGCCAAGATGCGTGCGCCCAGCGATGGCGGCTCGCGTATTGGCATCATCCTCAATGGCTCGCCGCTGTTCACCGGCGGTGCTGGCAGTGGTGAGTCCGAGATTCGCCGCTACCTGCTCACCCGTGACATGGTGGAAGCCATCATCGCGCTACCGACGGACATGTTCTACAACACCGGCATCGCCACCTATGTGTGGGTTCTCTCCAACCGCAAGCCGCAGGCACGCAAGGGCAAGGTGCAGCTGATCAACGCCGGTGACATGGGCAGCAAGATGCGCAAGTCGCTCGGCAGCAAGCGCAAGTACCTGGAAGACGGCCAGATTGAAGAGCTGGTGCGCCTCTACGGTAGCTTTGCCGGGGACGACGAGAGCCTCACGCAAGACGGCGCGCCGCGCAGCAAGATTTTCGCCAATGAAGACTTCGGCTACCGCCGTATCACCGTCGAGCGCCCGCTACGCCTCGACTTCCAGGCCAGTGAGGAACGCCTCGCCCGCCTGAATGATGAGAAGGCCATCCAGAAGCTCAAGGAAGAGGAACGCAGTGCCCTGCTAGCCGCCTGCGCCACCCTGCCGGACACCCTGTTCACCAACCGTGACGCCTTTACCAAGGTGCTCAAGGCCACCTTCAAGGCGGAGCTTCCCGCCAGCATGAAAGTCGGTGCCCCGCTGCTCAAGGCCGTCTTGAACGCCCTGAGCGAGCGCAGCGACACCGCCGATATCTGCTGTGACAAGCACGGCAACCCGGAAGCCGATAGCGGCCTGCGCGACTACGAGAACGTGCCGATGAATCAATCGGTGCTGGAGTACTTCGAGCGTGAAGTGAAGCCCCACGTACCCGATGCCTGGATCGACGACACCAAGCGTGACCCGCTCTCTGGCCGTCTCGGCATCGAAGGCTATGAGATCCCCTTCAATCGCCACTTCTATCAGTTCGTGCCGCCGCGCCCGCTGGACGCCATCGATGCCGACCTCAAGGCCTGTACCGACCGCATCAAGCAGATGATCGAGGAGATGTCGGCATGAGCTTCAAGGCCTATGACGAATACAAAGACTCGGGCGTCGAGTGGCTGGGCGAAGTGCCTGCACATTGGGCTATCACAGACCTAAAGTATGTCTGCGATGTAATGCCCAGCAATATTGACAAGAAAAGCAAGGATGGAGAGATAGGTGTCTACCTGTGCAACTACACTGACGTTTATTACAATGACAAAATAATCAAAGACATGTCATTCATGCGCGCGACTGCTACATGCGAGCAAATAAATAAATTTTCTCTAGTCAAAGGCGATGTACTATTTACCAAAGATTCTGAAAGCTCAGATGACATAGCGAATCCTGCGTATGTACCCGAGGATTTACATAACGTGGTATGCGGCTATCATTTATCTATTGCCAGACCAAGAAAAGAGCTGGTTGGCCTATATCTAAAGCTATTTTTTGAGACACATATAGCTAAGGGATACTTTGCTACATCTGCGAATGGCCTCACTAGGGTTGGCTTAGGCCAATATGCCATTGATAACCTATCGATTACACTACCTAGCGAAAAAGAACAAACCACCATCGCGGCCTTCCTCGATCACGAAACCGCGCGTATCGATGCGCTGATCGAGGAGCAACAACGCCTGATCGCCCTCCTCAAGGAGAAGCGTCAGGCGGTGATCTCGCACGCTGTCACCAAGGGCCTGGACCCGAATGTACCGATGAAGGACTCCGGTGTGGAGTGGCTGGGAGAAGTGCCGGCGCATTGGGAGACTAAAAGAGTAAAAAATATTCTCCAGCCTGGCAAAGATAGTATTAGACCAGGTCCTTTTGGCAGCGATATAAAGGGTAATGATTTTGTAGAAGAGTCGGATTATAGGGTATACAATCAATCTACAGTAATTAGCAGAGATTTCAACAACTCTGCATTTATCACTAAAGAAAAATTTGAAAATTTAATCTCTTTTATGGTGAAAAAAGGGGATGTTTTAATCACTTCTCGAGGCACTATAGGAAAGATCTCTGAAGTTGATAGCGATGCAGGTCTAGGAATCATTCATCCTTGTATAATAAGACTAAGACTGAACCACCACATTGTTATTACATCCTTCTTCACTTTAATGTTTAGCCAAACAACATTGGCCACAGATCAGCTTAAGGTAGCAAGCAACTCTACAACTATCGATGTAATATATGCTAACAGCTTATCTGAAACTTGGGTTCCGTTACCACCTAAACATGAACAGCAAGATATCTATGACAAGCTGTCAGGATTTCTTAGTTCTACCAACCAAACTATTGATACAGCGGAACAATTATCTAACCTTCTCCAAGAGCGCCGATCTGCCCTGATTTCGGCCGCCGTCACCGGCAAAATTGACGTGCGTGACTGGCAGCCGCCAAAGGCCAACCAGACAGCAGCCGAGCCAGCGGAGGCCAGCGTATGAGCCAGGGGCGCAGCATCCGGCTATTTCTAGTCGATGGCACACCGAGTGGCCTGATGACAGCCGAGATCATGAACTGGACCGGCCATGTCATCACCGGCCCGCGGGGCAAATTGAGCCAGTTGGTGCAGCGTCCCGAGTGCAGTCGCACCGGCATCTACTTCCTGATCGGCCCACCCGCCGAGGATAGTGCTCTGCCGTCGGTGTACATCGGCGAAAGTGACGATGTGGCTACCCGCCTCAAACAGCACAACCGCCCGGAGGACAAAGGCGGTAAGGACTTCTGGGAGCGGGTGTGCCTGGTGACAAGCAAGGACCAGAACCTGACCAAGGCCCACGTCAAACATCTCGAAAGCCTGTTGATGCAGGCCGCACGTGAGGCCGGCCAATGCCGTCTGCTCAATGGCACCGCCCATGAGTACGGCGGCCTTCCGGAATCGGACCGCGCCGACATGGCGTTCTTCATGGAACAGATTCGCACCGTGCTGCCGGTGCTCAGCTTCGACTTCCTGCGTGAGCGACCCAAGCCCTCAGCTTCCAGCACGATTGTCGAACCGACAGACATCAGTGCTCAAGCATCACCACTCTTTGTGGCAGAGGTATCACGTTTCGGTATCAAGGCGCTGGGCAAAGAAATCGAAGGCGAGTTCTATGTCTTGAAGGGGTCATTGGCCAAGGGTAGTTGGACAGGCAAAGGCGGGGGCTATCAGAACCTTTACCAGCAACTCTGTGATAACGGGGTGCTGATCGAGGCGGAAAAGGGATTACGCTGCTTTTCTACCGATCAGGCCTTCTCGAGCCCCAGCGCCGCCGCCGCGGTGGTGTCCGGTCGTGCAGCCAATGGGCGCGAGCATTGGAAGACAGAAGCCACCGGCCAGACCTACGCGGACTGGCAAGACAGCGTGGTAATGACGACCCCCAGCGCCACCGATGAAGGCTACGCCCAGTAACGTACCAGTGAGTCAGGCCAGCATGCCGACTCCTCACGAACAAGCAGGAATGCCTCATGGCTGATAGCAAGGAAGCGCAGTTTCAGCAGGACATCGTCGATAGCCTCGTCGCCAGTGGCTGGCAACTGGGCAAGGCGAGTCAGTACGATCGCGCCACGGCGCTCTACCCCGAAGATGTGATTGCCTACCAGAAGGCTGCCTGGCCGGAGCGCTGGGACAAGCTCTGCTCCAGCAATCCACAGAAGCCTGAGCAGGTGCTGATTCAGCAGGTGGAGCGTCACCTCAAGAAGGTGGGCACGCTGGCCGTGTTGCGCCACGGCTTCAAGATGCCGGGTAATACGCTGGTGATGTGCAGCTTCATGCCGGACCACGCCATGAATCCGGAGTCTGTGCAGCGCTATCAGGCCAACATCCTGCGCGTGGTGCCGGAGGTGTCCTACTCCCCGCATGCCAAGGACAGCAGCAATGGAGAGGCCAGCTACAACCCACGACTGGACCTCGTGCTGTTCGTCAATGGCCTGCCGGTGGCCACGCTGGAACTGAAGAGCGCTTTCAAGCAATCGCTGGAGGCCGCCAAGCGTCAGTACCGCAAGGACCGTCCGCTGAAAGATCCCATCACCCGCAAGGAAGAGCCGCTGTTGGCCTTCAAGCGCGGCGCGCTGGTGCACTTCGTGGCCCGTCAGGATGAGATAGCGATGACGACTCGCCTGGCAGGCGACAAGACCTTCTTCCTGCCCTTCAACCGAGGCAGCGAGGAAGGCGGAGCCGGCAACCCGCCTGCGGAGGACGCCAACAGCTATGCCACCGACTATCTGTGGAAGCAGGTACTGCAGCCAGATGCCTGGCTAAAGATCATCGGCCGCTTCCTCCACCTGGAGGAGAAGACCAGTGAGGACTTCGCGGGCAACCGCATCACCAAGGAAACGATGATCTTTCCGCGTTTCCATCAGTGGCAAGTCGTCAATCAACTGCTGGAGGCCACACGCAATGAGGGGGCTGGCAACCGCTACCTGATTCAACACAGCGCGGGGTCAGGCAAATCAAATTCCATCGCTTGGACGGCGCATCAGCTGGCCAACCTGTATGCCGAGGATGGCAGCCGCATGTTCAACTCCGTCATCGTGGTGACGGACCGCACCGTGCTGGACACCCAGCTGCAGAACACCATCTATCAGTTTGAGCATGCCTACGGCGTGGTGTGCCCTATCAGCCGGGAAGGCGCGAGCGCCAGCAAATCAGCACAGCTGGCGGATGCTCTGGCCGCCAACACCCGTATCATCATCGTCACTCTGCAGACCTTCCCTGCCCTCTTCGATGCGCTGGAAAAGCGCCCCAAACTGGCAGAGGGCCACTATGCCGTCATCGCCGACGAGGCCCACTCCTCCCAGACGGGCTCGTCTGCGGGCAAGCTGAAGGCCCTGCTCAACAGCGCCGGGCAGACCAATGACCCGGAAGCCGAGCTGAGCAGCGAAGAGGTGATGGAAGCCGCCGTGGCCGCGCGCAGTGCCAGTCAGCGCATCAGCTACTACGCCTTCACCGCCACGCCCAAGGGCCGCACCCTGGAACTGTTCGGGGTACGCCCGGAGCCGGAGCTGCCGGCTAGCGATAGCAACAAGCCTCGCCCCTTCCACCTCTACTCCATGCGTCAGGCCATCGAGGAAGGCTTCATTCTCGATGTACTGCGCCGCTATACCACCTACAAGACGGCATGGAAGCTCTCACACCCGGATGGTGACGAGATAGAGGTAGATTCCAAGAAGGCCAGCCGCACCCTGGCGCGCTGGGTACGCTTGCATCCGCATAACATCAATCAGCGGGTCGAAGTCATCGTCGAGCACTTCCGCCACAACGTGCGTCATCTGCTCAACGGTCAGGCCAAGGCGATGGTGGTGACCAGCAGTAGGCAGGAAGCCGTGCGCTATCAGCTGGCAATGCTCGCCTATGTGAAGGACAAGGGCTATGACGACGTGCACCCGCTGGTAGCCTTTTCGGGAAGCGTACCGGCCGATGATGTCATCCCTGAGGAAGTCACCGAGGCCAGCGCCCTGCTCAATGCCGGCGTAAAAGGCCGCGACCTCGCCACGGCGCTCGATAGCGACGACTTCAACGTGATGATCGCCGCCAACAAGTACCAGACCGGCTTCGACCAGCCCAAGCTGTGCGCCATGTACGTGGACAAGAAGCTACAGGGCGTGGAGTGCGTGCAGACTCTCTCGCGTCTCAATCGTCTCTTCCCCGGCAAGGAAACCTTCATCCTCGACTTCTTCAATGACACTCAGGATATCCTGGATGCCTTCGCGCCCTACTACCGGGAAAGCGAGCTGGCCACGGTGTCAGACCCGCAAGTCATCTATGACATGCAACAGAGCCTGGACGAGACGGGCATCTATCATGGCCAGGAAGTCACCCAGTTTGCCGAAGCCTTCTTTGACCCCAAGGCGCCGTCATCGAAGCTGTCGTTTTACTGTGACCCGGCGCGTGATCGCTTCAACAAGCGCTATGTCGCACTGACCGAGCAGATCCGCGTCTGGCGTGATGCGCGCAATATTGCCGAGCAGAACAGCGATGAGATGGGCCTGAAGCGTGCCGAGCAGGAACTCAAGGATGCGGGTACCTCTCGCGATGAGCTCGACCTGTTCCGCAAGAACCTCAAGAGCTTCGTGCGCGCCTACGAGTTTCTCTCGCAGATCATCTCCTACGAAGACACCGAGCTAGAGCAGCTTTGCGTGTTCGCCAAGCACCTGAGCCCACTGCTGCGGGAAGACCGCCTCAAGGACCCGGAACTGGATGTCAGTGAGCTGGAGCTGACGCATTACCGCCAGACCAAGCATCAGGAGCAGGAGCTGCGCCTGGAAGAGCAGGAAGGCGAATTCGGGCTGGACTCGATCACCGAGGTCGGCTCCGGCACCCCGAAGGACCCGGAGAAGAAGAAGCTGGATGAAATCATCGATACCCTGAATGACCTCTACGGTGCCGAGATCCAAGACGACGACAAGCTCCACTTCGCCAATGGCCTCGCCACACGCCTGGAGCGCGATGAAGATCTCATGGGACAGGTCAACAGCTACAGCCTCGAAGACGCCATGAAGGGCCTGCTGCCCAAGCGCCTAAACGACGTACTGCTCGATGCACTGGCTGACCAGGAGAAGATGTCCATGCCGATACTGGAAGACGGCGGGATAGAGAAACGCTTCGCTCACCTGATGTATCAGCTACTCCGGCAGCGGAGTGAAGGCGGCAAGGGGGTGCAGGGATAAGGGCTAGAAAGCACCGGGGGTAGGAGCATATGAATGCCCCTCCCCTATATATATTTAGCCCCAAGGTGTAGTGGTCTGTAGTAGCCAGATTCACCATACCACTACAACCACTAAATTTAGTTATATGATGCATTATAATGCCGAGAAAACCCTATCTGCCAGCGTAGTTGTCACCTAAACAGAGTGAGAGGTGATCAACGTGCGTTATTCCACAGAGCGTAAGGAAGCCATCCTCAAGAAGATGGCGCCGCCTATGAGCATGACCATCCCGGAATTGGCCAAACAGGAAGGCATCACTGCAACAACTCTCTACAATTGGCGGAAACAGGCCAGAGAGCGAGGACAAGTTTTGCCATCACGTTCCACCCAGCCCGACCAGTGGACCAGCCAGGAGAAGTTCCAGATCGTCCTGGAGACGGCCCCGCTGAACGAGGCCGAACTCAGCGCCTATTGCCGCGAGCGTGGGCTCTACCCCGAGCAGGTGGAAGCCTGGCGGGATGCCTGCATGAACGCCAACGACGACGTGGCAGCGCAGGCCAAGCAACAACGCCAGGCTCGCAAGGTGGAGCAAAAGCGGCTCCGTAAGTTGGAGCGCGAGCTGCACCGTAAGGACAAGGCCCTCGCCGAGACGGCGGCCCTGTTGACCCTGTCATAAAAAGCCGAGACGATCTGGGGCACGACCCACGACGAGGACGACTGACCAGCCTCCCAGATCGCCAGCGCATCGTGCCCCTGGTGCAAGACGCCCAGCGTGACGGGGCTCGGCTGGCCAAGGCCTGTCAGGTGATGGGCATCAACGTGCGGACATACTACCGCTGGGTCGCACAAGGCGAAGTGACGGCCGACCGCCGCCCCGACGCCGATCGCCCGGAACCGGCCAACAAGCTATCTCCCGAGGAGCGAAAAGCGATCGTGGCGTTGTGCAACGCTCCAGAGTATCGAAGTCGCCCTCCGGCCTTCATCGTGGCCGACCAGGCTGACAAGGGCCGCTACCTGGCCTCTGAGTCGACGATATACCGAGTGCTTCATGAATATGATCAGCAACATCACCGGGGCCGACAGCAGGCCCCTCAGCGTAAGCGCCCACCGACCACTCACCAGGCGACGGCGCCGAACCAGCTTTGGTGCTGGGACATTTCGTGGCTGCCCGGTCCCGCACGCGGCACTTGGTGGTATCTGTATCTGATCATGGACGTCTTCAGCCGCAAGATCGTCGGGCACGAGATCTATGAAACAGAGACTGGCGAGCTAGCCGCTGAGTTGATCCAGAAAGCCTGCTGGCGAGAGAGCCTGACAGATCGTCATAAACCCGTGATTCTGCATTCAGATAACGGCAGCCCGATGAAGGCAGCGACCTTCCTGGAAAAGCTCTATGACCTGGGCATCACTCCCTCGTACAGCCGACCGCGAGTCAGCAACGACAATGCCTTCGCCGAGTCGGCCTTCAAGCCACTGAAGTACCGGCCGGGCTTCCCCATCGACGGGTTCGCCATCCTGGCCGAAGCTCAGGACTGGGTTCAGCAATTTACCGAGTGGTACAACCATGAGCATCGGCACAGCGCCCTTCGCTACATTTGGATCCGGAGCGGGATCCGATACCGCAGGCAGCAGGATTTTAAAAAGCCAGCACCACTTCATGTGCCAACTATGTTGACAGATTCCGTTGGTCAGTGAAATTTATTTCATTGACACTTGAGGGGCACTTTTATAACCACAATCATTCATGCACATGTGCATATGGAAAAACATATCCAGCATGAGGAATGCTAGGCAGCAAAGGATGGAATTGAGTAGCGAACTACTGAGGTCACAGCAGAAAGGCAGAAGAAACTTTAGCCACTAAATTTTTCCTATGCGTCACTGAGGGATGGCCACCCTCCAATCGATGTAGTATGTTGTATAGTAATACAACATACTACACGTTACATAAATCTTGACAGTCTAAAGGTCTGGTATCGGCCAAAGCGGACCTTCAATGTGTGCTGATATAACGCCGCCGTTCAACGGCGCAGCTTTTTTTGCGACCGTTGGAACGCCTTGTTATATTTTCCTGGGCTAATTTTCTTAAGCCCTTGATAAAAGTCGGCCAGCTCCTCTAAACCTTCAGATCTCAATCGGTTTACTGAATTTTTATTGGTCACTATCTCAACCATCTTGTTATATCGCTCTCGCATCCAAGAGTACTTTACCAGCAGGTCTGCCTTAGTATGATGACTTGAAGACATTAATCCTTTACGTATAACGTCTCCCAAATTATCTATATACTCCGGAAAATCGTACTGAGGGTCATCTAGCTCTGACTGTGCCTTAAAGAAGTAGTCGATGTAATACATCCCATCAGAGTCTTGCTCTAAAAGCGATCTAACAAAGTCTGTTTCTTGACTCGATGAATGATCCGGAGACTTGGCGTTTGCACTAGCTTCAATGACACTACTATCCAGAATGACGCGGGGATACATAGCAGCTTTCGACTCCAGTGTGTAAGCCTCAACCAGTGCCGGTCCAAAAAGGTAATGGTCGCTGTGTATAAACTTCCCAATCGAGACGGCACCTCGTACCAAAATCTTTCTGGATATGAGTCGCATAATTAGCCACTTGATCTCAAGAAGTGTAAAAAACACCTCGCTGGGCTCTTCAGCCTTGAACGAAACTACTATGGAATCGGAAAAAATAGAAACCTTTTTTGATTCCGGAGAATCAGATCCAAGCAGATCCTCCTTAGTGTCAAGATCCCATACGTCTCTGATAGCCGTATATGCAGATATCAAATGATCAATTTTGTTCTCGTTGTCAGAGCCATCTTTATCGATGGTGTCTTCGAGAAAAGCCTTAAAGCCAAGTATATCTATAAAGGCTACGACCCTTGTCTCGTACTTCATCAGCACCTCTAAATATAACGCCGTAAGCAAGCGCGGCTTCGTAGTGGAAGCGGTAGCCACGAAGGAAAAGCCGCCGCCTTAACTTGCATGGTTATATGTTTAGCGTGTTACTCCCCTATGATGCGAACACGTCCACCTCCCTTGGGACGAAGAAAATGTACCATCTTTACGGAAAGAGCCATAGGTCGGGCACACCTCTCTGGCACGCACTTCTAAAACCTTCTTAATTCCCATGCAGTAACGTACTTTCTTGGGAGTGACATTGCAGGCATTGATAACATATCCCGCCTCTGACATAGCCTCCTTCGAATCAAAGAGTTAGTCTCCAAGGTTCGCCATAGTTTCCCGGTGTTCATTGACGTTGGGCTTTGTAACATCTGACATACAACCAGTGGATAACAGACTACCTTCAAATAAATATTCTTCTTGATAGCACCCTATGCTCGAGCAACCACCAAAGATGAAATCGAAAAATATCGTAACAGCTCTTATGATTATCTTCGTCCACCCCTATAAATCTCATATAACGCTTCTTCACTGATACATTAGGAGCTCAGCGAGAAATTCTTCTGTTTTCAATGACTTATTAACACTACACGTTACAGTAAACAATTGGGATTGCATTCATATCTCTCACAGCATGCGCAAATGATGACAATATCCATAACAACTGCACTATATGGCCTCTCACGGGCGTACCAGCTTGGATTTTTCTAAACTCAAACTCGACTGACGACTTCGATAAGAAAGAGCAGCTCAAAATACACCTTCTGTGCAACTTATAATCTTTCAATAGATCATCAAGGTAATTATCCGCATCACTTACGCTTCCTTTTCTTATTCTATTTATTTTTGTCTTAACCTTTTTGTTATTGTAGGTATTGGAAAACGTACCATTTATTCGATCAAGCATTTGTTTTTTGTTGAAATACATATACCCTAGATTCTTAATACCTTGACCAACAACTTCATGGAGATTGCTAGCAGAGGTACTAATATCACCATGTTTTGAGTGTATAAAGCTAAGGAAGCGATGATCAATTCGGTTCTGCGCGGTTTAAGCGCTCAGACTGGTGC